>DASWXS010000507.1:0-2095 GCA_036405375.1 Bacteroidia bacterium | reverse complement strand
CATTCCCTGACTTCCCGTCTGCCCAGGTAATGGTTTCCTGGTTTACCTGTGCCGACGATCCATTTACAGCACTGATCTTTTTTATTTCGCTGTTTTCTTTTTTTACTACATTTTTTACGTTCTGGTTATAATAATAGCTTTCACGTTTGTAATCTTTAAGTAGTGCTTCATTATTGATGTAATCCCATTCTACTTTGTAAAATATAACCTGCTTTACAATATCTGTTTTATTGTAATTAGTATAAAAAGCTGCGTCAGCATATACTTTGTCCAGTGAAACAGAATCGATTTTCAAAAGGTTATACTTCCATTTTCTTTTGGAAGATTGCAGCGCGTAATTGATGAAGGTATTTGTTTTGAGGTCCCACATTTTTAATGAACCCAACTGGTAGGCAAGTGCAAGTTTATTCCCGTCTTTGGTAAACCCAATATCAGAAATATAATCAATGGAACCTTCAATGGTAGTAATAAGTTTGCCGGTAACGGTATTCCATACATAAACCCTCAGGTCTTCTCCGGCTGTCAGCAGGAGGTTCTCATCTTTATTGAGCGCCATGCAGGTTGGGTTTTTTACATGCCCTTTTAAAATGTGTTTGATGTTTCCTTTCCTGTCATAACAATAGATCAGCTTTTCTTTGTTGCAAACATAAAAGTCCTCTTTCCCCGTTTCAATAGCGAAAATCATCTGTCTTTTTCGTGAAAAGGTTTCACGTATACGGAAGTTATGCAGTAACTTTTTGTTGTCTGCCGAATGCTTGCACAAATAGCCCCATGCATTTCCCGTAAAGATATTTGGTTCATTTTTACCAAAACACAGCGCTGTTGGTTCGGTGTAGTATTTTTTTACTTCTTTTTTCTCTTTATAATCGTAAATAAAAGAGTGCTTGTGATTACTTGAGCCGAAGGTTATTTTTTTAGATAGCGGATGAATATCAAGTGAATTAAATAATGTGATCCCGGAATAGTTTAAGTTTGAAGTTTTACCTGTTTTAAGATCGTAACTGTAAATATTATCAGAGGCAAAGAAAAGTATGTCTTCAGCGGGATCAAGTACTACTTTCTTTAATGCACTAACCGTTATTTTTATTTGTTTCTCTACATCATTGTTTTCCAGGTTCCAGATGATGAGTTCACCATCGTCGGAAACGCTGTATAGCTTTTTATTGGCAGGATGAAAAACGATAGCGTTCACAGCAGTCCTGTGACCATTTAATGTGCAGATTTGCTTTCCTGTTTGCAGGTCCCACAAAATAATAGTGTTGTCGGCAGAGGCAGTTGCGAAGGTTAAATTGTCGGGACTGAATTTAATATCATTGATCGCGTCCGTGTGCCCGGTTTGTACCGATAACTGGGGCGTTTGTGCAAACTGTCTGAACGTTGATAGAAGTATAAGGATAAATAGTAAGTGTTTTGCCATTAGTTTACGCTGTGAACCTCAATTGCAGATTCAAAGGTATACTTTTTATGTTGAAGAGCAACACTCATAAATGAGTGTTTCAGAACTCCACTTCAAACTCTTTTTCCTGGTCTTTACGGAGCACTTTTACTTTCGCTTTGTCGCCTTTAGTGTAAACGGAAAGAGCTTTCATATAGGATTCCATTCCGTCAACAACAGTGTCCCCAAGTTTGATTACTACATCACCTTTTTCGAGCCCGGCTTTTGCCGCTGGTTTCCCGTTGGTAACACCATCAATCCGCATTCCTTTACCTTCGTAAGCATAATCAGGCATTACTCCAAGAGTAACTTTAAATTTGGTTGATTTGGTTTCCTGTGTTTTTGTTTCCAGGAATTTCATCTTAGGCATAAATTCGGTTTCGCGGATAAAGCGGGTAATATAATCTAATACCATTTTTTCGCCTTCGTAATTGATCTTATCTGCATCATCAGATGGTTTATGGTAATCGCTATGTTGCCCTGTGAAGAAATGCAATACCGGAATATTTTTTAAATAGAACGAAGTCTGGTCGCTTGGGCCGATACCTGCACTGTCTTTTTTGATCGAAAAATTTTTGTTGGTTCTGTCAATAAGGCTTACAAATTCAGGTGCAGTTCCCACTCCATAAATGATCAGTTTTTTAGTAGAATCATTTAATC
>DASWXS010000506.1:0-7045 GCA_036405375.1 Bacteroidia bacterium | reverse complement strand
CAATGCAATTAATGTGGACTATATAAAACGCTTTAACGAATGCTGGATTCCTGATCACCCGGAGCTTCGGTTAAGCGGAAGTTTAAGCGGGAATAAAATAATCTCTGCTGCAAAATATATCGGATTGCTGAGCAGATTTTCTAAACACAAAAAAGCAGGAGATGAAAAATTTGATGTACTGCTTTTACTTTCGGGCGTGGAACCTCAACGAACTATACTGGAAGAAAAACTGATCAACTACTTTCAAAATACGAATCATTCTGTTGCATTGGTAAGAGGCACTAAAGAACAAATGACTACTCTTCCTTCCCATATTACTCCTTTTGGTTTACTATGTTCAGAAGAATTGAAAGAACTGATCGGGCAAAGCAATACCGTTATCTGCAGAAGTGGCTACTCCAGTATAATGGACCTGGTAATGCTTCAGAAAAAAATGTTCCTGGTACCTACGCCCGGGCAGCCTGAGCAGGAATACCTTGCCGAATACCTGCATCAAAAATATGGTATACCCTATATGGAACAACAGGCAATTGCGAAACAAGTTTTTGCCCTGGATAGTTCAAAAGCTATTGAATTACCGTTTGGGATAAAAAATGAAAATTTGTTGGAAGGGGCTATTGCCAAACTTCCGAAATAATTCCTATTTTTCATTTTTAAGAAATGAAAGCGGCGACCGATAAACATATCTTATTTAAAGGCGAAAAAATTTATTATTCCGATTCGGGAAAGGGGCGCACCATTATTCTTGTGCATGGTTTCCTGGGCTCAAAGGAGATCTGGAAGATTACTAATGAGTTACTGCAAAAACATTTTCGTATAATCAGCATTGACTTACCAGGGCATGGAAAAAGCGCTTGCTATGGTTACATTCATAGTATGGAACTTTTTGCAAGAGCTATTAAAGCGGTAATGGACTCCTTAAAGTTAAAGAAATATATACTTGTTGGCCATAGCATGGGAGGGTATGCTGCACTTGCCTTTGCCGAATTATTTCCTGACAACTTAAAAGGATTGTGTTTATTTCACTCTACCTGTTACGCCGACAGCGAAGAAAAAAAACGCGATCGTTCGCGTGCTGTTCGCCTGGTAAAAGCAGATGCGAGAGTGTATACAAAAAATACTATTAAAAATTTATTCGCGGTAAAAAACCTCAGCAAGCATAAAGATGAAATTTCCTTTGCTCAAAAAATAGCCATTAAAACCAGCAAGCGTGGAATTGTATCGGCACTGGAAGGTATGAAGGACAGACCCAACAGGGATATTGTAATGAATTTTTCCGAGTACCCGGTAATGATGATCATCGGGCGTTATGATGCTGTATTACCTATGCAAAGTTTATTGAATCAAAGTGAGTTCATCCCGAGTAAATATGTTCTGCTCCTCGAGAATGATGGCCACATGGGATTTTTAGAAAATCCTTTGGTGTGCACCAAACATCTCAAACGTTTTTTCCGATTATGCTTTAAGCGTCAAACAAAGCCAATAAATATTTTAGAAAACGAATTCTGATGCAATTCCGGTTCAGGTTACAATATCAGCTGGTAAAGATCCTAGGTATTTCGAATAAAGAAGCCAAACATTTGATTGAAGAAGGTGCTGTAAAAGTAAATACAACAATCGTTTCTGAAAACATCCCGATCGATGAAACTGACTCGATCTTTCTTCATAACAAATGCATCCGTAAGGCAAAACAACTTTTTTATATAGCCTGGCATAAACCACGCGGAATTGAAACCACCCTGAATAAAGAAATTGAGAATAACTTACACACTGTATTAAATTTTTCGTTTGAATATTTCCCGGTTGGTAGACTTGATAAAGAATCGGAGGGTTTGTTATTGCTTACAAATGATGGTATACTCTATAACAAACTCATCGATAAGAAAAATAATATTCCCAAAACATACAGGGTTGAAGTAGATAAAGAAATAAATAATACACTCCTTCCATTTCTGGAGAACGGTGTGGAGATTATGGGAAAAACAACGCTTCCCTGCAAAACAAAACATATGGGCACAACCACCTTTGAGATCACTTTAGTGGAAGGCTTGAACAGGCAAATACGCAGAATGTGCTATAAAGCAGGGTATACTGTTACCAGGCTCATTCGGACTTCTTTTGCAGGAATCACGCTGAATATTGAGGAAAAACAGCATCGCCAGCTTACTGAAGGAGAAATTAAAACGCTAAAAACCTTATAACGCGGCATTTGGGTTAATTTTGTATCTTTGCAACCTTAATTTTATCTGTATTTGTCATGTCGAATCTAGTTGCTATAGTTGGTCGCCCGAATGTTGGAAAATCTACTCTTTTCAATCGCCTTGTTGGTAGCAGAACTGCTATTGTTGATTCCGTTGCCGGCGTTACCCGTGACAGGCATTATGGCAGAACGGAATGGAATGGCCGCGAATTTGCTATTGTAGACACCGGCGGATACATCAAAGGCAGTGATGATATTTTTGAAGGCGAGATTCGCAAACAAGTTGAAATAGCCATTGATGAAGCCAATGTAATTATTTTCATGGTGGATGTAACGGATGGTGTAACTGAATTTGATAAAGAAGTTGCAAAAATCATTCGTAAAAGCAAAAAGAAAGTTGTTTTGGTTGCCAACAAAGTCGACAACAGCGAACGTACAGCTTACAGCGCAGAGTTTTATACATTAGGCCTGGGCGAAGTATTCAACCTTTCAGCTATAAGTGGAAGCGGTTCAGGAGAAATATTAGATGAGATTGTAAACAATTTAAAAGATGGCGATCAACCAATAGAAGATGAATTGCCGCGCATTGCGATCTTAGGTAGGCCAAACGTAGGAAAATCATCTTTAACAAATGCTTTATTAGGTAACGAACGTAATATTGTTACGCCGATCGCAGGAACAACCCGCGATACAATTCACACGCGTTACAAGGCTTTTGGGAATGACTTCTGGTTGATTGATACTGCCGGGATCCGTAAAAAAGCTAAGGTTCATGAAGATCTTGAATTCTATTCAGTAATGCGTTCTATAAAAGCGCTGGAAGAATGTGACGTTGCTGTAATAATGATAGATGCAACTCTTGGTTTCGAAAGCCAGGATCTTGCTATTTTTCATTTGGCAGAGAAAAACAAAAAAGGTATTGTAATTGTTGTGAACAAATGGGATCTTTATGAGAAAGAAACCAACTCAACAAAAAAATATGAAGAGCAGATACGTGAACGTATTGCACCATTCCGTGATGTACCTATTGTATTTACATCTGTTGTAGAGAAACAACGTATCTTAAAAGCGATTGAAACCGCCATAAAGGTTTATCAAAACCGCGACACCCGTATTCCTACTTCTAAACTGAATGATTTCTTTTTACCTCTGATAGACAACTTCCCTCCTCCTGCTATTAAGGGAAAATTTGTAAAAATTAAATATGTAACACAGTTGAAGATTAAAGTTCCTACCATTGTTTTCTTCTGTAATCTCCCGCAGTATATTAACGAGCCGTACAAACGGTTTTTGGAAAACAAATTACGTGAAAACTTTAGTTTTTCAGGGGTACCGTTAACACTGGCTTTTAGGAAGAAAAGTTAATTATTTCAGGTTTCTTGTTTGAGTGCGAAACCAACCAGAAAGAAGTAATAATAAACCAGGAACATTCCAATGAAAATAACATTACTTCAAATAGACAAAACCGATGTTTCCTGGGTAGCGGAAGGATTTGAAGTATATGAAAAACGCCTGAAGCATTACATTCCTTTCACTGTTCAAACCATACAATTTCCGAAAGCCAATCGTAACAAATCATTCGAACAACAGAAAAAAGAAGAATCCGTTTTGTTACTGAAAGAGCTCGGCAAATACGATCACATTATTTTACTGGACGAAAAAGGCAAAACCTTTTCTTCTATGAAATTTTCGGAACAGCTGAATAAATGGAGTCTGTCTGGAAAGAAACATATTGTTTTTGTAATTGGCGGACCTTATGGTTTTGATGAAAGTATTTATGCCAAAGCCAATGAAAAGATCAGTCTTTCCGACATGACCTTTTCTCACCAGATGATTCGCGTGTTCTTCATTGAGCAACTTTATAGAGCTTTCAGCATTTTGAAGGGTGAGAAGTATCATCACGAATAAACCATTTTACCACTAAGACACTAAGCGCACTAAGAAACACTTAGTGATTCTATTGCCTTAACTTAGTGAACTTAGTGGTAAAAACAACCTATATTCACTATCTTTGACCTGCTTTGAATTTCACTCATTTCATATTACTCCTTAAAAAAGAATTCGATATTGAATTCCGCCAGAAAACTGCATTAAACGGCATTGTATTGTTTGTGCTTTCAACCGTATTTGTTAGTTACCTTGCCTTTCAGAATATTATTGCCCCGCATGTATGGAACGCTTTGTTCTGGGTAATTTTATTATTCGGTGCGATTATTACTGCTTCCAAAAGTTTTTTGAATGAACAGAAAGGAAGAATGCTATACAACTATTTTGTATACAGCCCGCGTGAAGTGATACTTTCCAAAATTTTCTATAATTCTATTTTACTTACCGCGGTAAGTTTTCTTACCCTTTTCCTGTTCTCTGTTTTCATAGGCAATGTAGTGCAAAGCCTGGGAACCTTTTCCCTGGTTCTTTTTCTTACTTCTTTTGGATTTTCATCAATTTTAACACTTATGGCCGGAATCTCCATCAAGGCCGGAGGTAGTTTTACTTTAACGGCAATTTTGAGCTTTCCATTGACCTTTCCTTTGCTATTGGTCGCAATTAAAGTGTCCAAACTGGCCATCGACGGTATTGCATTCTCTGTTTGTATTCAGTATTTACTTGTTTTATTGCTGCTAAACACCATTGTAAGTGTTTTATCGTATGTGTTATTTCCGTACCTTTGGCACGATTAAAAAATGGCTAAGAACTGGTGGAAAATACTCGCTGTCCTGATCGTAATTTATACAATCATTGCCGGCTTCCTGTTACCTGTTCCCCGCCTTGACATCCTGAACGAAACTATCCGTAATTTGTACTTTCACGTGCCAATCTGGTTTGCGATGCTATTCCTGATGGGTGTTTCGGTTTACCAGAGCATTATGTACCTCGGGTCAAACAAGATCAAAAAAGATATTATAGCCGTTGAAACCGCTAATGTTGGAATTGTGTTCAGTGTTCTTGGAATTTTAACCGGGATGCTGTGGGCACGTTACACCTGGGGAACCTGGTGGACAACTGATACAAA
The DNA here is from genome assembly GCA_036405375.1 of Bacteroidia bacterium. Classification (GTDB taxonomy): domain Bacteria; phylum Bacteroidota; class Bacteroidia; order B-17B0; family Aurantibacillaceae; genus JADJDM01. Next base: position 1,832 of record DASWXS010000506.1, on the reverse strand, counting down.
GTTAAATGGTGTTGCAATCACTTTCTTAATTTACACCGCCTATTTTATTTTACGTTCTTCTATCGAAGATGAACAAAAGAAAGCACGGATTTCTGCTATCTACAACATTTTTGCGTTCGTAATGATGATAGTATTTGTAATGATACTTCCACGCATGAGCGCTTCTTTACACCCGGGGAATGGTGGTAATCCTGCATTTGGGAAATTTGATCTTGACAATACCATGCGCATGGTTTTTTATCCGGCCTGTATTGCTTGGATCATGATCGGCTGCTGGGTTGCACAACTAAGAGTACGAATGGGAATTCTTACCAAGAAAATTATTTATGATGAAACTGTTTAGAAATATACTGACCTGTATACTGCTTGTTGTTGGCACGCTTACTATGCATGCACAAGCTCCTGCCGGTAATGTACAAATGGCAGATGGATTTTACGCTGAAGGAAAAATCTATGTAGTGATTGGCGTAGTTGCCATTGTGTTTATAGGATTAGCAGTATACTTGTTTATGATAGAACGTAAGGTAAAAAAACTGGAAGAAGCGTTGAAGGAGAAAAAGTAGCCGCGGATTTACGCAGATTTCGCAGATAGAAATTATTTCAATCATGCGATAATCTAACGATCTGTTGGTTTAAATCATAAAAAATAATCCGCGTAATTTGCGAGAATCCGCGGCTAAAAAAATAAAAATGAAAAAGAGTCACATTATCGCTATCGTTATTATTGCCATCGCAATTGGGGCACTGATCACAACATTAGGAAATACGGATACGTATGCTGATTTCGCGGAAGCACAAAAAAGCCCTGATTCGGAGTTTCACGTAGTAGGAAAATTGAACAAAGAGAAACCAACTGAATACAACCCGGCTTTAGATGCGGATGAATTTACCTTTTACATGATCGACAATAAAGGCGCCGAGCAAAAAGTGGTATTACACAAAACCAAGCCACAGGATTTTGAACGCTCCGAACAAATTGTAATTATCGGAAAAATGCACGACGGTGCTTTTCATGCCAACGAGATCCTGATGAAATGCCCGAGCAAGTATAATGATAACAAGCAGCAGGTAGCAGGAATATAAAACATACGAAGGCAGGATGAAAATTCTGCCTTTTTGCTTTCCCCTTTTACGCCGCAAATTTTCGCGAATTACGCTAATCAATACCTCGGATTTTATTTACTAATCCGGGAAACAAAGTATATTAATCAGAAAAAATATCTGCGCAATTCGCGTTAATCCGCGGCTGGCTTGCAAGCAAAAAAGGCGGAGCATCAACTCCGCCTTTCCGTTATAATAATATCTCTTACTGCATCATCGCCACCCTGGCTTTTACATCATCAAGGATCGCTTTTTCTTCGCTGGAAATATTTCCATCTGCCAATGCAGCTTTCTCCATCATGTTATACACTTTGGTTGCTTTTTTATGATCTTCCGGTAAACGCATCACCAGCTGCCCTTGTTTCGCTAAGTCGAACATACCGTTGATCTTCTCGGGTTTGTAATTCCATTTTTTAGCCAGGGTATTTGCGTATTCAATCTCTTCATTTGCAAATGAACCATCTGCTCCAATGATCAGCATTACATTGTTGAATGCATAATCCCTTACATCAAATAATTCATCCAGCTCTTTTGGATTTACCGTTCCTCCATTCATTGAATTCTGGTAATCGTGTGCCGATTGCAGATCAGAAATGATCCATTCGAATTTGGTACTGTTTACTGCCGAACCACAATACTGGCAATTCACGCTTAATGTATCCTGTATCGGTCCGGCACAATTAGGACAAGAGTGTGCATACAGCGAACCTTTTGGTTGCCCAGCACCTGCA
>DASWXS010000505.1:0-3106 GCA_036405375.1 Bacteroidia bacterium | reverse complement strand
ATCAAATACAAAAAGATCTTTGATACGTGATTTTACAATGCTTCCGTCGCGTTTTACAACAGATACAGGCATTCCTTCTTTAATTGTTCCCCTATAAACACGGCCGATAGCGATACGACCAATGAAAGAAGAATAATCCAGTGAAGTGATCTGTAACTGAAGTGTTCCTTCACGTTTAGGAGCTTCAGGAATTTTCTCAAGGATCGTATCCAATAAATAAGTGATGTCTTCAGTTGGGTTTTTGTAATCAGGGCCCATCCAACCTTGTTTAGATGAACCGTAAACAGTTGGGAAATCCAATTGCTCTTCAGTTGCATTTAAGTTGAAGAAAAGGTCGAACACCATATCGTGAACCTCTTCAGGCTTACAGTTTGGCTTGTCAACTTTATTAATTACAAGGATTGCTTTTTTACCCTGAGAGATCGCTTTTTGTGTAACGAAACGCGTTTGAGGCATCGGGCCTTCAAAAGCATCTACTAATAAAATAACACCGTCAGCCATGTTCAATACACGCTCTACTTCACCACCGAAATCGGCGTGACCAGGAGTATCAATAATATTGATCTTGTGTCCTTTGTATGTTACTGCAACGTTTTTTGCAAGAATGGTGATACCACGTTCACGCTCTAAGTCGTTGTTATCCAGGATAAGCTCTCCTGTTTCCTGGTTTTCGCGGAACAGTTTACATGTGTGAAGGATTTTGTCAACCAAAGTAGTTTTACCGTGGTCAACGTGGGCAATGATGGCGATGTTACGAATTGTAGACATTAATAATTTTTTAAGGGCGCAAAGGTACACAATTTTTGTTGTATTTCAGTGCTTTATCCCCTGATTTAAACGTTTGATACTGTTAAGTATACAAAATAGGGTTTCCGGGCTCCTTTATCGGGAAAATTAGCTGGTTAATCTATAAAATGATATATTTGATGAGGAGATAAAGAAAGAACACCTGATCCTTCTATGAACAAAAAGCTCGTTATAACCATACTTACAGTTGTAGGATTTTTGGCTCTTGGCTATTATTTCTGGAATACACATAATGGAACGGAAGCCGAATTTATGCATCCAACCACAAAGTATGCAATCTGGGCATTTGCCCTGGGTGGTTTAAGCGCGATTTCGCTTCCGTTAGGAGCTTTAGCCGGAATTGGATTCAAACCACGTCCGTCTGTTACCGCATCTATGACAGCTTTTGGCGCAGGTGCCTTGCTTGCTGCTTTAAGTGTTGAGTTGATTGCTCCAACTGTAATGGAAATTGTCGGCCAGGCGGAAAGCCCTACGCACATGGCACACGATAAAAAACACGCCTTTTTCACATTGGGAGCTTTAATTGCAGGTTGTATCCTGGGAGGCTTGTTGTTTTTTGTGCTGGATGAGGCCATAAACAACAAAGGTGGTTTTATGCGTAAAGTATCAACCATCATTGGACACTTTAAAGACAAGAAAATTGATATTGAAGACCAGGTAAAAGAAGATGAGTATCTTGTAGACAACCCGGAAGTAAAAAAAGAAGGTAAAGAGCATCATTCAGGCGCTATGGCTATCTGGCTTGGATTATTGATAGATGGGATACCGGAAAGTTTTGTGATAGGAGCAGGTTTTCTTACCATACTTTCTGTGAAACTTGGTGCAGGATTACAACCTGATTTTGCTTCCATTATTCCTTATACGTTAATTGCAGGATTATTTCTTTCTAATTTCCCGGAAGCCTTAGGAGCAAGTATCGGAATGAAAAAGCAGGGAATGAGTGTAGGGAAGATTCTTATGATGTGGATGTCGCTGGTGCTGATCGTGGCAATAGGATCAACAGTAGGATATTACCTGGGTGCGGAAGTTCCGCACGAACTGGAAATTGGAATAGAAGGATTGGCTGCTGGTGCAATGCTTACTATGATTGCGCAAACCATGATACCTGAAGCCGTGCATATTGGCGGTCATAAAGTAGTAGGATTAAGTGTACTTGTTGGGTATATGAGTGCGGTTGCATTTAAATTGTTGGAGTAAGAATGAGTCAGTTACATCTTTTTTTAAATACACTTAAAGAGCCCGAAAAGAAAAAGCTGGGAAATCTTAACCTGCGTGGAAAAGAAAAGGAAACGCTGGACTACACCATACGTTTTTTGCAAAAAGAATTTCCCGATAGTGACCGGGTAACCCTGGACCTGGGTGTTACCAAAACACACATGTACAAGATCAATTCAGTTTTACTAAGTAAATGTTATGCACTATTATTTCCCGACGATATTTTTACCTTGCTCGAATACCTGAAACAAAACGGTTTGTATGTATTGATGCGTACAGAAGCAAGAGCTGCAGAAAAAATGTTTGCTGAAATAATAGATGATAAAGGCAGGGAAGAATTTTATTTGCGGTTATTTCATTTATTTATTGATGTGCCGTATAAGTACTTTGATAAAAAGGCTGTTGAAGAGTATGGGGATAAATATGTAAAGGCGATAAAAAACCCGGGTGTTTCAGACGAGTTATATGTAGAACATCACAAATTGTTTGCCGACTGCAATCGCTTTGCCGCATTGAAGAATCCACAGAAAGCATTCGGAGTTACCGAAAAAGACCTGCTGGACAAGGAAAAAAAACTGGAAGGAACGAAACATTACCTGGCACAGTACTATTTGTTTCGCACTTTTATCAGTTACTATTCTTTTTACCTGAAAGAGCCGGGGAAGATAAAACCATACTTCAAAAAATGCCTGGCGCTTAAAGAAAAGATTCAACATTTCTTCCCGATAGATATTGGCCAGTTCCTGAACCTTATGTATGCCGACAGGTTATTTGCAGACCAGGAAACAGAAGAGGCTTATACTTTATTTAAAAATGAATACGATAAAGGCGTAAGTGAAAAAATGTATGGATATCACTATCACTGCGAACAATACATTTTGTTATGTATTTTAAAGAAGGACTGGACAACAGCCGAAGAGCTGCTGAAAAAAGTATTTGAGCCGCTTATTCAGCAAAAGGCTGATATATTAGCAACAAGGGGGTGCCTGGCCTATATTAAATTTTATTTATGCAGGGAAGAGTATAAGCTGGCAATGCAATACATTCATGCCGGTTCCGACATCAATGAAAAAACAACCTACCT
>DASWXS010000504.1:0-7114 GCA_036405375.1 Bacteroidia bacterium | reverse complement strand
GATTATACCGAGAAACGGAATATTACACTTGTTTTCGCATGCTATCTTTCTACATTTCTGGCAATCTATATTGTTCCGCAATTTGTAGATATTAAGAATGATATACTTAGCCCGCAGCTCGAAAAATTTATTTATTCATTTAATTTCTGTTCTGCATTTGTGCTGAGTTTTGGAATAGTAACTTATTTCGCACATAATAATAGTAAGTATATCGATAATTTGATCAGTAACCAGGCGTTGTTGATGAAAGAAGCACACCTGAGAATCCAAAGCGAAGAAGGATTAAGAAAAAGTTTAAGTGAACGCGAAATACTGTTGGGAGAAATTCATCACAGGGTAAAAAACAACCTGGCTATTATTTCTGCGCTTAGTAGTATGCAGAGGGATAATTTGAAAGAAGAAGAAGACCGGAAGATTTTTGAGGATACCAAAAGCAGGATCTATACAATGGCCCTGATTCATAACCAGCTTTACCACAATAAGTCGTTTGCGAAGATCGAATTTGTGGAATACGTAAAAAAATTCTGTGACAACATTGCCCAAAGTCACCAGGGGAAAAAGGAAATAAGCATTGATCAGAAAATTGAAGATATTGGTATTGACATAAAAACAGCCATACCACTTGCACTCATCCTTAATGAGCTTATCACCAACTCATTTAAACATGCTTTTAAGGACAGGGAAACAGGTAGCATAACAATTGGTTTAATGAACGTGGAAAATAATTGCCTGAAATGCTGGGTTTCCGATTCGGGTGTAGGGATGAATGAAGAAATGCTTGCAAAAGGAGGTATGGGAATGGAAATTGTAAATTCCCTTGCCGACCAGATTGATGCAAAACTCAGCTATGAAAAAAAGGATGGAAGCCATTTCACTCTTACCTTCCCGATTTGTAATTAAAACCTCTTTACTTTACATTTTCCACGCTAACTGCTTCGTAAAGTAGCTTATGAATTTTTCCCCTGATCCCGCTTTTTGCGAGTTTGTTTTTTTCTGAATCGGGATAAACCCTGTTGGATAAGAACACATATACTAAACCGTTCACCGGATCGGCCCAGGCAAATGTACCCGTAAAACCACTATGTCCAAAGCTCAATAGCGAACACTCTTTCGTAACGGGACTGTCTTTCTTCTCATCAGGTTCTGGTTTATCAAAACACAAACCCCGACGATTAGTAGGGCAATAAGTGCATGCACGGGTAAATTCATCCACTATCTCTTTACTCAGCAATTGCTGATTGTTATAAATGCCTTCATTCATCAACATTTGCATAATAGCTGCTACGTCTTCAGCATTACCGAATAAACCTGCATGACCGGCAATTCCTCCCATCATTGCTGCACCCTGGTCGTGCACATCGCCTCGCAATAATTGTTTTCTGAATTTTAAATCATTTTCGGTAGGGACAATTCTTTTTAAAGAAAATGATTCGCGGGGCTTGTATGTAAGCGACAGCTTCATGGGGTTGTAAAATGTTTCGTACAGGTATACTTGATAAAGTTTACCTGTAATGTTTTCAGCGATCTTTTTTATGTAATAATAACCCAGGTCGCTATATACGTATTCGCCCTGTTTTTCCAGCTTACTTTCGTTGATCCGCTGGTAAATAGAATCAGTATATCCTTTTTTGATATACAAATCCTTTGCAACGCGAGTAGGGAAATCGTTCGATATTTTATCACTATAGTAGCCAGGCTTGTACTCGTTGGTTTTTGTTTGAGTTCTCAGGTAAAAAGGAATCCAGGCCTGTAATCCTGCCTGGTGCGTGATCATCTGCCTTAAAGTAATATCCTGTTTGTTTGTACCTTTTAATTCGGGTAGGTAAGCTGATAATGTTGAATCGAGGCAAACTTTTTTCTCTTCCGTCAATTTCATTAACACAAGGGAAGAGGCGAGTATTTTTGTCAGGGAAGCAAGATCATAGATAGAAGAATCGGTCACCATTTCATTTCCGTCGTAGGTGTATTTCCCGAAATTCTTTTTATAAATTACCTGTCCGTTCTTTAGTGCAATAATCTGGCATCCCGGGTAGCATTCATCTTTTATTCCCTGCAGCGCAATACTATCTATGCTTTGTAGTTTTTTTTTTACTGAGCCTGTAGCGGCATCTTTGATCAAAGGAGTTTTTGGACGGGAAACTTCATTTATTTCAATGCCGGTGTTTCTCTTATAAATACCACTTGTTACGGGCAATTTTCCGTTTACTTTTATAACTCCAAATAAGGCATTTGCGGCTGCGGTTTGTGAGAATGTATTGTATTCATACGCTTCAATAACAGCCAGGTTCTTTTCCAGTCCGTTCAGCTTTCTTAAAAGATAAGGATTGGAGAATAGTACCGTAACTGTTTTATGTGTAGCATAAATGGTGTCCAATAATTTTTGACCTTCAGGTGTGATCCCAAAATTCTCAGCAGGTTTGTTGTTGGTTTTATTGATACTTAGTATCACAAGATTATAATTCTTTAATCGTGCGAGCAAAGTATCTCTCTCTTTTGCTTTGAATTTATGATCGATGAAAAAATGATTGCTGGTAGAGTAACGAGCAACAGTAGTATAAAATGCATCTTTTTCATCATTACCTAATGAAACGGTGGCAATTTTAAGCGTGTCTGTTTGTTTGATCGGTAAAAAATTGTTCTGATTTTGAAGAAGTGTAATAGAAGCCTCAGCCAGGTTATTTCGTAACGCCCATGAAGCACTTGTGTTGAGGTCTTTATAAATAGTTTTATTTTTTACATATTGTTTTTTATCCAGGCCACACCAGTATTTTGCTTTCAGTATTTTTTTGCATCGTGCATCAATTTCTTCCTGGCTGATCTCTCCGTTCTTTACCGCTTTCTTGATCTCTTCTATTGCTAATGGAACATTTTCGGAGAATAACAATACATCATTTCCTGCAATCAATGCTTTTGCATCTACCATGCCCGGAGCTACATATTTACTTGCCCCTTTCATGTTTAATGCGTCGGTGAATACCAGGCCTTTATATTGCAGTTTGTTCTTTAAAAGATCAGTAACAACATTCTTCGATAAAGTGCTTGCACGGTTTTGTGTTGTGTCCAGGGAAGGAATATTTAAGTGTGCAACCATTACACTTGCCAGGTCTTTTGCAAATAATTCTTTGAAAGGATACAGCTCCAGTGAATCAAGTCGTTCGGTGCTATGCGGAATTGTTGGTAATGTTTTGTGCGAATCACTATCCGTATCACCATGCCCGGGAAAGTGTTTGCCGGAAGCCATAACACCATTATCCTGCATTCCTGCCATGTACATATATGCTTTTTTCGCAACCATGTATTTGTCTTCGCCAAAAGAACGAACAGAGATCACCGGGTTTTCAGGATTGTTGTTTACATCCGCTACAGGAGCAAAGTTTACATGTATGCCCATTAGCTTGCACTCTTCAGCGATTTGCTTGCCCATCTGGTAAATAAGGGAATCGTTTTGAATTGCCCCTAAGGTCATTTGCCGTGGGTATTGTGGTGTGCTGTCCAAACGCATAGCCAGGCCCCACTCACCGTCAATACTGATAAGCAAAGGAGTTTTTGCTTTTGACTGATAATAGTTATTCAGTTTTGCTTCCCGCACCGGACCGCCCTGCATAAATATCAAACCGCCAATATTGTATTTTTGAATGAGCTCCCGTATTTCCCTTACATGTTTATTGTCCTTGTTGGAATAAGCAGCAACCATAAATAATTGTGCAATACGCTCATCAGGGCTAAGAGATTCAAAAACAGAATCGACCCATTTGGATTCTACAGCCCAGAATGGAGGAGGAGTATCTTTTGTTTCTTTTTTTACCAAAACAAAAGACATTACAACAATCAACAAAGTGATAGAAGAAAGAAAACTGAAAATTTTACGCATACATTACGAAATTAATGCATTGGGAAGGGTAATTATTGTGCCACACTATTTGTTTTTAACAATTATAGGTTAATCGCAGGCTTATTTCTCTATAACTGCAATTACGTGGGTTCTCAGGAAGGGGAATAGGTTTAGTATTTTGTAAAGTTTAACAAAACGCCGGCCGATGGGCGGGGCAAGAGTTACTTTTTGGAAGCGAATATTTTTTGCGCCAGGAAACAACTTCCTGATCTCGGATTTTGGAACTCCTTTCACATCTTTATTCCTGGGATTATCATAAATGAAATCGTACCAAAGTAGTATTCCCCCGGGTTTGGTAATAGCCCACATTTTTGCAGCAAGAAGTTGTTTGACCGGAGTATCGAGAATAGATGTAAATACAGTTGATTGAAAAACGATATCGAAATGATCGTCGGGGAGTTTGAGTTCAATGGCATTGCCCTCATGAAGCCCAATATCAGGGTAATTGTCACGAAGCGTGATGAACCGGTCAGGAATAAGTTCGTTTGCGTGAATGTTTTTTCTTGAAATTCCAATTCTTTCGAACGTGGCAATATTAGCACCAATTCCTGCACCTACTTCAATAAAATTCAGTCCAGAAAGATCCTTGAATTTTTCCCTGATAAAAAGTTCATAAAAATGTTCCCTTTCCTGGCTGATGAGTCGGGAATAGTGAAGAGAAGCACCCTGTCCAAGGCCTGGCTCAATAGATTTGCGCTTTTCGTAGGCCTCAATTATCTTCTGGTTTTCCTGTAACATCAATTAATCGAATTCCAGGAGTGAAGATAGGAAAGACTTTCGTAATTTTGCCTGAAATAATTCAGAATGTTAGGCTTAAAGTTAGAAACGGATCCACGCTGGGTTCAGATGGTGGAAGGAAATATTTCGGAAATACTTACCGATCATGCGTATTGTGAACAGAAGGCTGCGAGTAACGCAATATGGCTGGTAGTAAACTATCCGGAACATACCGATATGGTGGATGAGATGATAAGTCTTGCAAAAGAAGAGTTGACCCACTTCGAAATGGTTCACCAGAAAATAAAAGATCGTGGATTTACGTTGGGCAGGGAAAGAAAGGATGATTACGTTGGTGAGCTGTATACGTTTATGCGCAAAGGACACAAAAGGGAGATTGCTCTTATCGATCGCCTGCTTTTCGGAGCTATGATTGAAGCCAGGAGTTGTGAGCGATTCCGGATGCTTTCGGAAAATGTAAAGGATGATGATCTGAAAAAGTTCTATTATGAATTAATGGTAAGTGAAGCAACACATTATACCATGTTCCTGAAATTTGCGCGAAAGTACGGATCTCAATACGAAGACGTGAATGCAAGGTGGCAACAATGGCTGGATTATGAAGCCGGCATTATGAAGAATTACAGTAAGAAGGAAACCATGCATGGCTAGGTTATTCACCTGCGGTAAATGTTGTTTCATCTCTATAGGAATACCGTCTCCCTCTTCATTCTTGGAAGCTGATTAATAGTAAGCTAATTTTGTCCTGCATAAAGATTAATCATGTTTAAAACATTCGGCAAAAAACCATTTGGTGCCAACTTAAAAAGAATAGAAGAATCCACTTTCTACAGGTCAGGAATGTTCATGAACCAGGCTCCTACAGAGCAGATCCGTGAAGGAGTTTCTATGTTTACCATTTCCAAGGCTTTCTTTAATAAACCTAAACACGTAGAACCCGTTTCTGTTATTCCATCTGTTAAAACGGATTTGAAAAACTATACAGCGAATGAACCGCGGATTACCTGGTTTGGGCATTCATCTTATCTGATACAATCTGCTGGAAAAAACATATTAGTGGATCCTGTATTCAGTGGATATGCATCGCCGTTCTCTTTTTCCGTTAAAGCTTTTAAAGGAAGTAATGTTTATACTGTTGATGACCTTCCGGAAATAGATATATTGTTGCTTACTCATGATCATTATGATCACCTCGACTATAAAACTGTTTTGAAATTAAAGCAAAAAACAAAACAGGTATGCACTTCGCTTGGTGTTGGTTCGCATTTAAGATTTTGGGGATTCAATCCCGAAAACACTATTGAATTTGAATGGGGGCAGAACTGGACCTCTGCAGATGGTATAGAATTGACCGCTGAAACAGCCAGGCATTTTTCGGGCAGAAGTTTTACACGTGCAAAAACCATGTGGGCCTCGTATGTGCTAACTATTAATGGCTATAGATTATATATTGGTGCGGATAGCGGATATGGAGAGCATTTCAAACATATTGGAGAGAAGCATGGCCCATTCGATATGGTGATGTTGGAAACCGGTCAGTATAATGATTGGTGGCCGCAAATACATATGAAACCTGAAGAAACAGCACAGGCAGCTGTTGATTTGAATGCTAAAATACTTTTCCCGGTGCATTGGGGTAAGTTTGCCCTGGCTTTCCACCATTGGAAAGAACCTGTTGAACGTGTTGTTAAAAAAGCGGGCGAGCTGAATGTAAAACTTACTACGCCCATGATTGGTGAGCCAATTATACTGGATAAAGAGTATCCTTCTGATCCTTGGTGGGAAGTACTAAAATAAATTTTCTTAAAAAAGTTTCAGGAAAATTAATGTCGAAGCAATTGTTTTTCTCCTTAAATTTATAGGATTAAACATAAAATTGCATGATAAAAATTTCTACTCAATCTTTTATTAAATCATTAGTCTTAGGAAGCTCTTTCTTATTTGCTTCCTATTCTGCAAATGCTCAAACTCCGGCTTCTTTAAATTCAATAGGGACTCCATGGATCCAGAATTTTGATAATCTTGCGAACAGCGGAACCGGACATACGCTTTCCATTATTGGTCTTGTAATGTCAGAAACAGGTAGCTCTGCTAATGCATTCTACCAGGCCGGGGCAGGTACCCTCGCAACAGGAGATGTTTGGAGTTTCGGTAATACATCTGCTACCGAGAGGGCCTTGGGTACAATACGCAGTAATAATTTAATTCCAACTATTGGTGCAACGTTAATTAATCAAACAGGTGTCACCATCACTCAGTTACACATAGAATATGAAGGTGAATTTTGGAGATGTGGTGCGACTGGTCGTCGGGATTCTTTAATGTTTCAGTATAGCCTGGATGCAACAGACCTTACTACTGGTACCTGGACAGATGTTGTGGCGCTTAACTTTAAAACGCCTCATACAGCAGGACCCACTGGTGCTATTGATGGTAATCAACCGGTTAACGGTACTATCATTTCATCCACAATAACAGGTATTT
>DASWXS010000503.1:0-2649 GCA_036405375.1 Bacteroidia bacterium | reverse complement strand
CCCTGGTAACCCAGCGTATTAACTGTTATCGTATCAATGATAATATCATCGGGCATAAAAGGTTTGTATTTCATTTTGGAAGGAAGCGGATGTTCAATTCCTGCGGCATCTTCCAACCAATAGGTAACAACAAGACTATCTGTAAAAGGCATAGCACTTATGTTTTTTATAGGAAGTGTCACAATAAGATTATCACCTTCTGAAATGCTTGGCTTGTTAACCGAATAATTTGCTGTTGGATTGATAGCTGCTTCCGGAACTTCGTCATACATCACATGCCAGCGTTTTAACTGCGGTGCAGTATGGTTAATGTAATCTGCTTCATAAACTACAAGTTGTAAATATGGATAATTGTTTACATTCACATAATTCTGAAGGTTGTATACATCCATAGAATCTTTCGGAAACACAGCCAGCGGAACAGTGTCTTTTACCCCATTACTTTTTATTCCGAATATTTTCAGGTAAATATTATCGGTGCTTGGTGTTTCATCCGACATGTATCTCCAGTGCAGTGACTTCCATTGCGCAGCAGGCCCGATAATTTCTGATGCAATGAAACCATTGGTCCATTTGGTAGAGAATGTATCCGAAAGGGTTACAATATCAGTGATCAATTTTCCCATCGCTTCTTTTGCACCTGTATGCGGGAGAGATTTCTTCTGCCCGAATATGATCATCTGGCAGGTATCTTTTTTAAACTGTATGCTATCCGACCCTATTTTAGTGAAAGCCTGGAGTAGTGATGGAGTGAATGCATGTACCGAATCATTATTATGGCTATAAGCCAATACATACGAATCATTTGGAACAGCATTCAAAAAATCTTCCATTCGCTGCATATACATTGGCATATCCAGTTCAAAATCTTTACACTTGTTGTACAATCCAAAATCAAACACCGCGCGAAGCTGTGGAGTACAAACACAACTGTTGTACTGGCTCAACCATGTGTCGGCTGGAACCGCAGGAGTAATTGTATCTGCCATTTCAGGAACACCGGAAATAGGATCAAAAATGGCAAAAGACCAACCTACCCCATTACCACAGGTCCAGTAATTTTGCTGCGCGTTATCGAAATAATAAGAGTTTTCTGAAAAATGTAAAGTAAATGGTGGCACCATTGGATCAGCTACCCAGCCTGTTCTGCAAAACACAGTGCGGATATTGTTCTTAAATTCAAATTTACGGAGAGGTTTGTTGTAAGATACAAACTCAAATTCATCGTTTTTGAACTGGTGAAAATGCGACTGCCCCCACCCGCTTTTATTTGCAATGGTTTGGAATGTACTTTCGCGCCAGTTGATCGCGTTTACATTTGAAGAGTCCCTGCCTATCCGCCAGAAATAAACCATGCTATCCAGGTTGTATAAACCTACCGGTACGGAAAGTACACCCCCCACGCTGGTAATGGTTGTATTTAAGATAGGATTCGAATACGCATCACTTGTGTCTACCTGTATCCTATAGGTGTGCATAGGCGCCAGCGGGTCGGCTGTAGATGCTTTTAATGTTACGGTAGAGAGAACGGGTAAAACAGAATATTCATACGGATAAACCGGGAATATATCCCCGCCCCTTACAAATGCACTGATCTGACCAATTGTTGCATTATTCTGTTCATTCGATTCATCGATATCATTAAAGTAATCGAGCTTCACATAAAACTTATTTAATCCAACGCTGTTGGCTACATTCTTACTAATATCAATTGAAAAGCTGGTAGCATAGTATGGTGCCATCACTGTTTTAAAATAAGTTTCTACACCTCCCGATGGCAATGTCCGTTCTATATACACAATTACACTGTCGGTAACTACCTTCCCAAGGTTCCTGAAATCAACCTTTACGTTGATATAGTCGGCCTGTGATTCTGTATCAATAGTTACGTCGTTATTTGCGATATCAAAATCAGGTTTGCGGTTTACCGTTTGGGTTATAGCAGGATCACCATGCAGTGTCATTTCGAGGCAGGTAATTTTTAAGATGGGGTCATTTATGGATGCCGGGATAACCTCAATGGTTTTAATTGTTTCCTGTATACTGCGTCCAAATGTTCCGCCATAGTTTTTATAGCTCAGGTTATTGTAATATTCTTCCGTATAGGTTTGGAGCGCATATGACACTCCTGTACTAACTGATGCCAGGAAACCTATTGTTCCATGATCATCAGCAAGCACAAACTTCTCGCTTGTTGAATACACATCGGTGTGAATATCGCCTGTGTAACATGAATTGGAAATCAATAATGGGAAACGGGGCGAATTCTCATAATTATAAGGCTCATCAATATTCTGCTCGAAACCTGCTACAGAGCCATGCCCGAAAAAAGTAATCAATGACACACCTGCTTCAATAACCTGTTTGATACTATCGTTTGTATTAATGGCAATGGGAGCTGTGGACGTTTTTTTGAATGTATACACTTTACCACCTATCAATGTATCTTCAAATATGTGCTTGTTATGCTCCATATAACTGTTGAAGATGGATTGCTCGTATGCATTAATACCTCCTATAAAATGGAGTGCATTTTTTTGCCATTGTTGCCCCGGCTGTTGAGATTCGTGCAGGATCACCTTATCGAGGTAATCAAGCACAACCGAATCGTTGGAAGCCGCAATACGACCCGTTGCTATTGCCGGCGCA
>DASWXS010000502.1:0-6844 GCA_036405375.1 Bacteroidia bacterium | reverse complement strand
ATCTATTTGCAGAAGGTACTTTCTATTTCGGGAAATCGTTTTATACAACCCTGCATGTTGGATACGGAGGATACGGGAAACTTAGCGGGGGATTATCCGTAAACGTGAATATTAAAGATCATTTTTCGGCTAAACTTGGATCTAATTATATCCAGGGTTATATAATTCCGAAAAATAGTTTAGGGCAGGGAGCTTATTTTTCACTTTCATATAAATTTTAAAAGTGATGAAAAAAAGAATTTATTATTTGTTTGTTTTACTTCTTCCTATGCTTGTGAGGGCCCAGGATTCGGCTTTTGTAAGAACATATGGCGGAGTGAACATGGATATCGGACGTGATGTAAAGGAAACTCCTGATCATGGCTTTGTGGTGGCAGGAACTACTTCCAGTTTCGGGCAGGGAAATACTTCGATGTACCTGGTTAAAACCGATAGCATGGGAATTCATAAATGGTCGAAAAATTATGGCGGACTGAACAGCGATTGGGCCTATTCCATTGAAACAACCATGGATAATGGTTTCTTGCTTTCTGGTTTCTCCAACTCTTTTTCGTCTAACTACGATCCGTATGTTGTGAAAACAGATGCAGGCGGTAATTTGCTTTGGGAAAAAATTTACGGAACGGATGATTGGGATTTTGTATATGGAAGCACCTTGTTGCCGGACAGTGGTTTTGTTTTGTGCGGCGAAACGTATGGAAACTCAATAGGAGGAAGTGACGGTTATGTGATCCGTATTGATAAAATGGGTAACCAGGTATGGGCTGCTCACGTGGGAACCACAACCGACGACAAACTGTATAAGATCATTTACCTGAACAATACTTTATATGCGGTGGGATCAACCAGGCAAAATGGGTATCTCTCAGGTATGCTTGCTAAAATAGACCTGGCAGGAAATGTAGCTCCGCTGTTTGTGTATGATTATGCCCCGGCGTCAAACCAGGAATTAGCCTGTATTACGGTTAATTCAACTTCACAGCTTGTAATGGGCGGCCATGTAAACCCTGATAACATAACAGGTACCAACGACTGGCTTTTAAAAACGGATACTATGGGAACTGTTGTTTTTAGCTACAGCGGTACAGCTGGTCCAACCGGTCTTAAGCGATTTGAGGACATTGTATGTGTGGAATTTGATGAGATCGTAACTTCCGGTATCAGTACCGGCGGGAATGGTGGTTTAGGTTTATTTATGGTGCGTTTTGATGCTAACGGTTTGTACATAGCTGCCGATAACTTCGGAAGTTTTTATGATGATTATGGACATGCAGTTACATTAACTCAAAATAAACACCTGGCATTTGTTGGGAGCACTAAAAGTTTTGGCTGTGGCGATGAAGATATGTATCTGATCATGAACCGCAACCAGCATTTTGTAGCTAATTCCAAACTGAACAATAAATATTATTGTGATACACTCGGGTTAGTTGTTGTTGATCTTAAAAAAACAACAGTAACAGGTCTTAGAACCGCCTGTTATCCTAATCCGTTTTCAGACAAATTGACCATTGATATACAAGGCGACATTGTGGATCACAGCACTTTTTATTTTGAGTTAAAAGATATGCAGGGTAGGGCAGTTTATACTTCGGATATCGCTGCCGGTTCAACTGAACTGCTGATTCAAAACATCGAAGCCGGAATGTATTTTTATGCAATTTATTCCGGAAAAGAGCAGGTGAGTAGTGGAAAACTCATTCAACAATAAAGCCTATGATTTCGTGGCGCGAATACGGTAAGTATTTCCTGGTTACTTCTGTTTATTACCTTGCTGCATTTGCCTTATTATTTACCTTTCTATACTTAAAAGAAAATCTTTCGCTTTTTAGCAATGCAAACTTTTTGAACTGGGATGCAGGTCATTATTTCCAGATCAAGACAAATGGTTATGATGCGGTGAATACTGCATTTTTTCCTTTGTTCCCGTTTGTGTGGAAAGCATTTAATTTTACTCCAATTGGTATTGGTTTTCTGAATTTCGTTCTGTTTATGATTGCAGTAAGTGTATTATGTGCCGAAATGAAACTTAAACTTATTCACACATTAATTGTTCTTTCGGTACCGGGACTTTTTTTTATGTTCCTTCCTTATGCCGAAGCATTATTCTTTTTTTGTGGAACAATAGCGCTTGTTGGATTGAAACGTGATAAGCTGATCTTAACCGCTCTTGGTCTTTTCCTTTGCAGCTTGTGCAGGCCAACTACTTTTATTTTTATACCCGCCATACTTATTGTGTATTATGTAAACAGGGATGGAAACTGGAAAACGTTTTTTACAAAAACACTGGTATGCATTTTTGTATTGCTGTCAGGGCTTTTTGTAAGTTTTATGATACAAAAAGTGTATACCGGTCAATGGCTTACCTTTTTTGATTCGCAGGAAAAATGGGGCAATAAACTAGGCTTCCCGACATTGCCACTAACAACATGGGGCGGCGACAACATCCTGCGTTATGAGTCTACGGCAGTATTGATCGGGATAATTAGTGGAGTAGTAATTCTGCTTGTGCTATTCAATAAACGCTGGAAAGAGAAGTTTAATTTTCCTCCGGAGGTTTTGTTTTCTATAGCTTACCTGGCAGGGGCAACAGCTATTGTAATTTTGTATCGCGGTGGATTATTATTTAGCCTCAATCGTTTTATTTATGCTACACCATTTTTACTGATGGCACTGGGTTATTTTCTTTCCTGTTTTTCATTCACTATAAAACAAGCGATACTGGTATTTGTTGGAATTATTCTTTTCTCCGCATTGTTTGCAAGCTATTCACATATTCATAATTTACTTTGTTTTGCCGTGATGGCATTGATCATGTCCGGCGTTTTATTGGTAAACAACAAAAGCAGGTTCATTGCACTTGGATCATCAGTAGCGCTGATACTCGTAAACAGTATAGTGGCCTATCACCTGGTGATGCGATTTTTGCTGGGTTTATGGGTAGCTTAGAAATGCTTAGCTTTTCTTAACATCTATAGATTCTTTTTTTTCGTAACTATGTATAAAGTCAAAAACGACATGCAAAAGATAAATCTTCTTTTAATGTTGTGTTGTATTAGTTTTGTGGTTTCATGTCAAAACAATACATCCAACAACAGTACATTTAAAAAACCGACAGCTATGGATAATAATCAAGTGGTAAAAACAGAAGAGGAATGGAAAAAAACGCTAAGCCCCGAACAGTATGATGTATTACGCCTTAAAGGAACAGAAGCGCCTTTTACCGGTAAATACAATATTCATTCGGAAAAAGGTAAATACACCTGCGGTGCCTGCGGATACGAGCTGTTTACCTCTGATATGAAATTTGATTCACATTGCGGCTGGCCCAGCTTTGATAAGGAAATTGGTGATGGAAGCCGGATCAAAAAAATAAAAGATCTTTCGCACGGAATGGTGCGCACAGAGATCGTTTGCGCGCGTTGTGGCGGCCACCTCGGGCATATATTTGATGACGGCCCTACTGAAACAGGTCAGAGGTATTGTGTGAATTCTTTATCGATAGATTTTGTGCCTGCAGACAGTACAGGGAAGCAGTAGTTTATTTCTTGTGGAACCAAGAACCAGGATGGCAAGAGTCAGGACAATTTACGATAATTTAGATCTTCTTTCAGAAACAAATCTGTCCTGTATCTTGCAGTCATAATTCCTGGTTCTAAAAATTACTGCTTCTTGTAATACTTCATGGCCTCCGGCATAAATGCTTTCAGGTCGTTGATACGCGTTTCATCGCTTGGATGCGTACTCAATAATTCAGGTGGTTTTTGCCCGTTGCTTTGGGCTGCCATACGTTCCCAGAAAGCTATTGCTGAGTTAGGATCATAGCCTGCCATTGCTGCGAATACCAATCCCATTTTATCTGCTTCCGTTTCGTGCGTGCGCGAATATTTCAGCATGCCTAATTGTGAACCTATACCGTATGACTGATTGAAAAGGTTTTGAACTTCTGCTGATTTATTTTGTACTGCAACCGATAAAGCAATACCTCCCAATTGCACCGCAAGCGCCTGGCTCATACGCTCATTACCATGACGCGCAACAGCATGCGCAATTTCATGACCCATTACCACTGCAAGACTTTGTTCATCCTGTGTTACAGGTAGTAATCCTGTATAAACAATTACTTTTCCGCCAGGCATACACCAGGCATTAACCGTGGGGTCGTCAGCTACATTGAATTCCCATTTGTAGCCTTCGAGGCGCTTTTCCAGGCCTTTACTTTTCATAAAGGATTCAACCGCGGTTTGAATTTTTAATCCTACCTGCTGCACCATAATTGTACGTTGGTCGTTGGCAGGTAATATTTTGTTAGCTTGTTTAAATTTCTCGTACTCGGTAAAGCTCATGCTCATCATTTCACTTTCAGAAACAAGGCTTACCTGTTTTCTGCCTGTGATGGGCACTTTCTGCACGCAGGAAACGAACAGGATAACAGCAAGCGATTTTATGATTAGTTTTTTCATGGTTTAAAGATATTGGATTTATTTCAATACTGATCACCTATGCAATTTTCGTGCAAGAACGTATTTCAGTTTACAATTACAATTAAAAATAAAGTGGATTAATTTTCGATTTTAGCCGAGAGGCCACGGTCTAGCAATGCAGTACAAAGCGGTTCAAGCGCTTCAAATGTACCTGATTTAACAGCGCATTTGCCTTTGTAATGAACCAGGTAGGTACATTGTTCGGCTTGCAGGAGATTGTGCTCACAAATCTCCACTAACGAATCAATTACATGTTCAAATGTATTTACATCGTCGTTATATAAAACTATGCTCGACAGGTTTTGAACTTCTTCCAAAACCAAAACTTCTTCTTCTTCCTGGTGTTTATAAGGCATTATCTGATTCTACAATTTGCTGCAAAGTTAAGTTATTTGAACTAAACCTTAGTGTTTTTAGCATTTTCTATGAACTTTAAAATGTTCATTTTGTCTATAGGATCAAAGGTTTCGTAGCCTCCCGAATTGTTGAACCAGGTCAGCTGTCTTTTTGCATACCTGCGGGTGTTTTGCTTTATCAAAGCAATTGCTTTCTCCAGCGAAGTTTTACCTTCCAGGTGATCGAACAGTTCCTTGTATCCAACTGTATTTAGCGCTTTAAGATGCTTATAGGGTAAAACGCTTTTTACTTCATTTAACAAGCCATTTTGCATCATCTCATCCACGCGAAGATTGATGCGTTCGTATAACTTTTCCCGGTCGGTATTGAGCAGGATCTTAATGATGCCGAATGGTCTTTCTTTTTTTTGCCCTTTCCTTTGGGCAGAATAAGGTTTGCCGGTAGCCCGGCATATTTCGAGCGCTCTTTGCAAACGGGCAGGATTATTAATGTCTACCTGGTCATAATACACCGGATCGAGTTGTTTTACCTGCTCCTGCAACCAGCTTAGCCCTTTTTCCTTTACTTCCCGGTTTAGCTTTTCACGAAGTTCCGCTTGTATTTCAGTGAGATCATCCATGCCATTGCACACTGCATCAATATACATTCCTGAGCCACCGCACATGATGATAGTATTATTTGTCTGAAAATACCGGTTTAAAAGCTCCAGGACATCGTTTTCGAACATTCCGGCATTGTAATGATCTGCAATGCTTACATTGTCTATAAAATGATGCCTGACACCCTGCATTTCCTCCAGGGAAGGTTTTGCGGTACCAATGCTTAATTCTTTGTAAAACTGTCTTGAGTCGGCCGAAATAATATCGCAGCCCAACTGTTTGGCAAGCTCAATGCTTAAGGCAGTTTTACCTATAGCTGTTGGACCTGCAATTATGATAAGTTGGTTTGTAATGTGCTTATCTTTTATTAAAACGACGTTTGATTAATACCTGTCATCATCCTGGCCCTCTTCACCAAAGCCATAATCATCTCCGCCTTCTTCCTCATCCTGGTGTTCGTCGCCATCTTCTTCTGATCCTTTTTCTTCCTCTTCTCCTTCTTCACTTTGAGCAAAATCAAGATCTCCATCGTTCAAGCCCATTTCGGTGTCAGGCGCACTTTTGTATGCCTCTTCTTCCAGCTCGTCATCTTCATCGTCAATATTTCCACCCAATAAAGCAGCCAGGGGATCTTTCTCTTTGCTTGATTTTTCAGTGGCAAGTATATCCTGCTTGTATTGTTTCGGGGCATGCCCCTGTGTTTTGGTACAAACCGGGTAATTTACTTTTGGTTTTTCAGCATCTATTTTGATCAGCTCTATAAGAAAAGTCCATTGAACCTTTTTGTCATAGATGTAAATAAAACGCTGATAGGGAGTTTCAATGCAGGAAGAGATCTTTGTATCCTTCATCAGCTTTGCACCATCCTCCTGGTCTTCTTCAAGCAGGGTAACTTCCTGGTTTTTTCTCCAGTAATCATCGCTTACAAAGAATGAAGCAGCATGTTTGGTGTCGAACTTTATTGATTCCAGGATCGCCTGGTGAAAGTCTTTAAAGGTTTGGCCGGGTTTGATCTCAATGTCTCTTGTTATTTCCTCATTGTCTTCAAAAGCGACCCTAAAACGGTAAACTGCCATCTGATTTTTTATTTGCTACGAAGGTACGTTTTATTCAAAATACCCGAAAGTATGTTGGTAAATTTTCTATTTTTGAACAGCAAACCCGGATTTGCCGTAGCTTTGCTTTTTGACAAAATATCAAACAAAACAAACATAATACATGAAAAAACAATTACTTACACTTTTATCATTCGGTGCATTCTTCGCTGTAAACGCGCAGATCACTTTTACCCAAAGCGACATTGCTCCTGTTGGCTTTTTTATGTCAAGAGGTACTGATACCGCTTACACAGAAAGTCCGGTTGGACCAGGCGGAACCAACATGACCTGGGATTTTTCGGGTATT
>DASWXS010000501.1:0-2182 GCA_036405375.1 Bacteroidia bacterium | reverse complement strand
CCAGGCCGTTAAAGTGAAAAAACTGGAAAACTAAAGCCAATATGCAAATCGATCACAAACAGCGAAACTACCTTGTAATAGCTGTTGTTTTTTTGCTTACCTGCCTGAGTTTCTATTTTATTTCCCATCTTAAATTCAACTACGACTTCGAAGCATTCTTTCCCAATGAAGATAAGGAGCTTGTTGTTTACGAAAATTTCAGAAAAAAATTTGAACACGACAACGAGTTTGTTTTATTGGGTATTGAAAATAAAAAAGGAATCTTTGATCAAACCTTTCTTAAGAAAATTGATTCTCTCAGCAATGACCTCAAGCCCATTCAATATGTAGAAAGAGTAATTTCTCCTACTAATTTAAAACAACTCAATTTTGCAGGCCTTAGCCCGATTGAAGTAAACCTGCTCCACATTGATGATCCGTCATTATACAAAAGCGACTCAATCAATGTATATTCATCACCTGAGCTCATCGGTTCATTTTTTCCAACAGACGCCAAATCAGTTTGTATATTTATTAAGAATGCCGATAATCTTTCCAAAACAAAAAGCGACACACTGGCAAAACGGATCGAAAGAGCTTTTAAAAAATATAATTTTGACAATGTTCATTATGTAGGACGGATCGTTGCCCAGGATGTTTACCTGAAAAATCTGCAGAAAGAGTTCACTATCTTTCTTGTGCTCTCATTTGTAGTGGTGGTACTATTCCTCTACTTTACTTTCCGATCACTTTATGGCATTATTGTTCCTGTTGTAATCGTTTTGGTCTCTATTGTGTGGACACTTGGCGTGATGGGAATGATCGGCAAATCGATCGATATTATGACAGTAATGCTACCTACCATGATATTCATCGCCGGCATGAGCGACGTGGTACATTTTTTCTCCAAATATTTTGATGAGATGCACAAAGGCACAGATAAGAAGGAGATCTTCCGGCTTATTCTTAAAGAAGTCGGCTTTCCTACATTTCTTACATTGATAACCACTATAGTAGGTTTCCTTTCTCTTCTATTTTCAAGCATACAACCTATCAGGGATTTTGGCATTTATGTTTCTATAGGAATAACCATTGCCTTTATTTTGAGCTACACATTGTTGCCGGCAATTATGTTTTTGTACACTCCTAAAAAGCTGGTATTGCAGCAAACCGAAAATAGTGGTATTAACAGGAGAATGGCTAAATTGTTTTTCTGGATCTTCCGGAATCAAAAAGCTATCCTGCTGGTAACTGCCATAGTACTTGTGGCTTCATTCTGGGGAATGGCAAAGATCAGGGTCAACAATATTTTGCTGGAAGACCTTTCTGAAAAGGTAAGGATCAAGCAGGACTTTAATTATTTTGATGAGCATTACTCAGGAGTGAGACCTTTCGAATTATTAGTGGAAGTAAAAGATACCAGCAAAAAAATATGGGATTACGAAGTGGTAAAAGAAATTGATAAGCTGGATGCTTTTCTTGCAAAAAATTACAAAATGGGCTTTATGCTCAGTCCTGCTGGTGTTGCACGTAGCATTAATAAAGCGTTGAATGGGAATGATCCGGTCTATTATAAACTTCCGGATAACAAAGAAGATTATAGTGATATTGAAAAATACATCCGCCAGAATAAAAAGAATAAAGACCTTAAACGTATTATACCTGCAGATGGATTAAGTTGCAGGATCACCGGGAAGATACAGGACATGGGCAGCCTGAAGATTGCCGAACTCAACAAACAGCTACAGAACTTTTCAAACACCAAAACCGACACCAACCTTGTTACATATACCATTACCGGTGCGGCTACGCTAATGGATAAAAACAATGAGTATATGGTTGCAAACATGGTGCAGGGATTTGGTTGGAGTATAGCAATTATTGGAATCCTAACATTCTTTTTACACCGCTCCTGGCGAATGGTACTCGTATTCATTTTACCTAACTTCATTCCTATGCTTATTATAGCAGGGTTTATGGGCTTTGCAGGAATTGAATTAAAAGCGGCAACTTCGCTCGTATTTTCCATTGCATTTGGTATTGCCACCGATGATACTATACATTTTATTTCCCGCTTCAAAATTGAACTGGGCTATGGCAAATCACTCATGTATGCTTTTAAACGAACCTATTTCGAAACTGGCAAACCTATTATATTAACCACATTTATCCTGATCGGGGGATTCATGAGCCTGATGACATC
>DASWXS010000500.1:0-2949 GCA_036405375.1 Bacteroidia bacterium | reverse complement strand
TTTTGGTTTTTAGCTTCAGGTGATCGGTATTCGGGAAATCCTTTATTGCATCAAGATATGAATCCAATTCATAGTTCAGGCAACATTTCAGCTTTCCGCACTGCCCTGCCAATTTTAAAGGATTTAATGATAATTGCTGGTAACGTGCTGCGGCTGTTGATACAGAACGGAAATCAGTAAGCCAGGTAGAACAGCACAATTCTCTCCCACATGAGCCAATAGCGCCTAATCTTCCTGCTTCCTGGCGTGCACCAATCTGGCGCATCTCCACACGAACTTTAAATTCTTCAGCAAGTGTTTTAATCAGTTGGCGGAAATCCACACGCGCATCAGCGGTATAGTAAAATATAGCTTTGGTTTTATCGCCCTGGTATTCCACATCGCTGATCTTCATTTGCAGGCCATGTTGCAAAGCAAAGGTTCTTGCCTTGTACATGGTTTCTGTTTCCAGTTTCTGTGCTTCCTGCCATTTATCAATATCCTGTTGTTTAGCCTTACGATAGATCTTCTTTACTTCTTCACTGTCGAAATGAATCTTTTTCTTTTTTAACTGCAAACGAACTAATTCGCCAACCGCAGATACCACGCCAATGTCGTGACCCGGAGAAGCCTCCACTGCAATTACATCACCAACGGTGAGAGACAAACTATTTACATTTTTGAAAAATTCTTTCCGGGAGTTCTTGAAACGAACCTCTACTATATCGAAGGCTGGCTGACCGCTTGGCAATTCCATATTGGTGAGCCAGTCGAACACATTGAGTTTATTACAACCCCCGGTAGAACAAGTCCCGGTTGCGCTTCCGCAGCCCTTTACTTTTTCGTTGGGGTCGTTATAATTCCCTCTTCCATTACTACTACAATTACTACAGCCCATATCTTATTTGTACAAGACTCAAAGATACTAAAAAATGGCACAAAAGGAAGCCGGATTGGGCTAAAAATCAACAGGTAAGGCCTGAAAACTGCTTATTTTACAATCACCAGTTTTTCTTTCTGAGTATGGTCTTTGGAAACCAGGTAATATACGCCACTTTCTATTTTGGATACATTGATGCTAAGCTCTTCTTTGCTTGTATCGTAAGCTCTTACAAGCCTGCCGTTGATGTCATAAAGAAAAATCTCGTTTTTTACACCCGCGGTCAGGAATTTTATGTTCAGGTCGTGTTGTACAGGATTGGGAGAAAATGAGAAAGGTTTTTTCTGTACATCCTTTCCGGGTTGAAGAGATAGAGGATTAATGTATGTCGCGACATTGTTCATGAACACGCACGAGTCTATAGCTAAAGGGTTGAAGTTGGAAACATAAAGATTAAATATGAACAGAAAATCCTGCGGGATAGGCTGTGTTACATCAAAGAAAACCCCAAATGTAGCCGTTTGACCTACATTCCATGAAGAAGAAAAAGGGAACCAGTCCTGGCTCGTTGACGAGAGGCTGAATCCATTTGGCATAGAGCCCAGGGGTTCAATCCTGACAAGAGGATAAGCAAAATTTGTAGTGGTATTATTCGTTATTTCTATCCACAATACGGAGTCTCCATAAGATGGTAAAGGCGAAGCGGCAAACTGCATCACTGGATTATAGGCAAGTGGCAGCGTATCACATACTACGATCTGTGCATTGATGGAGGCAGATGAACATAGCAATAATAAGAGGAGGTAAAGTTTCTTCATGCGATTGTTTTAAATAAAGGTATGAAAAATAAATCAAGCGTGCTTTTTGATATTCAGTAGCTCATTCATGCTTAAGCTCATGTCCATAAACAGGATCTTTGGATTAGCATTACGTTCCACGTGATAATAGGCTTTATTGAATTCTTCTACGATACGCTCATAATTACCTATGTGTACAAAGGCGGAAAATTTTTTCAGAAATTCCAGTTCTTCATTTCGCGCTTTTACCAAACTTGCCCCGCCACTATTCAATAAAAGGCAATCGCGGAGGAGCTGCAATCCGTATTGCAAAAAATATTTTTGTTTTTCGCGCCCCATGGCTGCGGTCTGATCGATCCATGGATTTATTTTGAATACATTAAAATTCAGTGCACCACGCATAAAGGTTTGAAAGTGCTGTAGCTGGGCAACATTACTGTCCTGTTCTTTTGCAATAAGCAATGCTTCACGCTGGTTACCTTCGGCCATGCTTGCACAATAGCGGGCAAGCTGATCGCTTAACCCATACTTGCGATGAAACAGTTCTGCTATTTCATCATCAGATGCCAGACCAAATTTCACCATTTGTGTACGCGAAATGATAGTGGTGAGTAATTGTTCAGCGTTATGACATACCAGTATAAAAATGGTTTTATCGGGCGGTTCTTCCAGGATTTTTAATAATTTGTTGGAAGCCGAAGCATTCATTTTCTCCGGTTGCCAGATGATCATGAATTTATAGCCTCCTTCGTAGCTGGTATAGCTAAGTTTTTTAATGATGTTATTACTTTCCTCGGCAGCAATAGTTGGCTGCTTGTTTTCGGCACTGAGCTCATTAAACCAATCCTGCTGGTTCATTAATGGGTTTGCTAAAAACGCTTCACGAAAATCCTGGATAAGATGCTCGCTCAAACGTACATCTTTGCTGCTGGCAATAGGATACACAAAATGCAGATCTGCATGCGCCAGTTTATTCACCTTCTGGCAGGAAGCACATTGATTGCAGGGCTCACCATTTTTTCTGTGGGTACAAAACACGTACTGGGCAAATGTAACGGCAGCTAACAAATTACCGCAGCCTTCATTTCCAAAGAACAACAAGGCGTGTGGAATACGGTCTTCGTCGGCCATACGCTGAATGCGTTGTTTTACTTCTGTTTGCCCGGCTATGTCTGCAAAAAACATAGCACGAAGATAGGGATTAAAAATTGAGAATTAAAGCAACTTATTTGGGAGCCATAAGAACGTATACCGCATTAAGATCTGTTGCCTGAATGATCACATAACGATCGA
>DASWXS010000499.1:0-1757 GCA_036405375.1 Bacteroidia bacterium | reverse complement strand
GAACTTTAAGAAAAAGTAAATCCCAACAACAAAAAGCACTACAACCAAAATAAAGAACCACCAGGTTTTCCAGAACACCGGTCTGATCACAAATTCAAATTTCGCTTTGGATGCTTTATTAATATCACTCGTATATGCCATTACATTAAACACATATTTTCCGGCTGGAAGATTTGTGTATGTTGCATTTTTCAGGTCATTCTCAATCCAGTCTTTATCAAAACCTTCCAGGAAAACTTTGTAACGTACTTTCTCGGGGTGGAACAAATTAATTCCAGTGAAATTAAAGGAGATATTATTTTCGCTTCCGGGTAAACTAAGATCGGTAGGTAATTTAAACCAGGGTGTTAATCCTGAAACATATTCCAGCCAGTTAGTGCTTTCATACGGGAACAGTTTTACATCGGTAATATGGATTGAAGTTTTATGATCTTCTTCCGAATCATTAGCAGGCAAATATTTTATTACTCCCTTGATGGTTCCAAAAAACAAATTCCCCATAGAGTCGATGGCAACACTCCTGGAATTACATTCGAGCCCTTTAAACCCTTCAGAAAGTCCGTAATTTTTACTTTCCAAAATATCTCCGTTAGCCT
The DNA here is from genome assembly GCA_036405375.1 of Bacteroidia bacterium. Taxonomy (GTDB): domain Bacteria; phylum Bacteroidota; class Bacteroidia; order B-17B0; family Aurantibacillaceae; genus JADJDM01. Next base: position 1,161 of record DASWXS010000499.1, on the reverse strand, counting down.
TTACCGTTAGCTTATCAATTCCCTTGTTGGTACCTACGTAAACTTTTCCTTTGGAATCTGCCGAGAGAAGGTAAATAGTGTTGGATGTAAGCGCATCGCTGATATTGAAGGAATTAAATTCCTGGCCATTATACCTGATCAGGCAACGGTCGGTACCAAACCAAACATTACCATAAGAATCCATGGTTATGCTCCCGATGTATTTATTACAAAGTTTTGTTCCCAGCTCAAAATTCTCAACAACACCATTCTTTATCCGATTGATCCCATTACCTGTACCAACCCAAATATCGCCATGCTTATCCTGCAACAAGCTATGTATGTATCCATGATTTATTCCATTTTTAGAAGTATAATGCGTAAATGTTTTTCCATTATAACATAAAAGCCCTTCTCCATACATACCGATCCAGAGGTTTCCATCCTTATCACACAAAAGGCTTCGCACATATTTGTTTTCAAGCGGCAGGTCAAAACTCTTCACTTTCTCTTCTCCGTTTTCAATATAATTCAAGCCATTTTTTGTCCCGATCCACACTGTTCCGTTTTTATCCTGTGCCAATGTCCTCACCGATTTTGATAAGAGTCCTGAAGATTCATCGTATTTGGTAAGATGACTGTTATGCAAGCGATACACGCCCGAACTTTGGCTGGCCACCCAGGTACCACCATCGCGATCACATAAAATACTGAACACATCAGGGTTGCGGAAACCATCGATATTATCAAAATAGGAGAAAGGACAGGGGAAATATTTTACCAATCCACTTCCGTTGGTGCCAAACCAGATATTCCCATAATGATCTTCACAAAACGAAAGAATATTGTTATTGGGAAATCCGTTAGCCTGGTTAATAAATTTAAGTGTTTTGAAATCATATTTTATGATCCCGAAATCATCTGATCCGATCCAGAGATTATTTTCTTTATCTATAAGTATCGATTGAACCTGTATACTGTTCAGCTGTTCGCTTTTATTGTAGGGGATCAATACATACTTATCGCTAACTGATTTTGAAAGTATGAAAAGCCCATGTCCTTTTGTCCCCAGCCAGATATCTCCATTCTTATCCTGCGCGATAGCCGAAAAAACAATATCTATGTTGAAGGCATGATCAAGATCAACAAGACTATAGCCGTTATAAATAAAAAGTGTTTTAT
>DASWXS010000498.1:0-6394 GCA_036405375.1 Bacteroidia bacterium | reverse complement strand
AATAAACTCTGCGCTAATTTAATCTCTTTATTTGTCTCTTCCAAGTTTGAAATGGTATTTTTCTGATTTTCAATAACTTGCGTCAATTCAGCGCATTTTAACTGTAAGTCCTTAACTGAGTCGTGAGCTTCCTCATTTTCAGTTTGGATCAACAGCTTTTCGTCGTTCAATAAATCGATCTGCTTGAACAGTTTATCTATAAATGCATCATCGGCGTTAGGTGCTGAATCAGAAACACTGTTTTCAACTCCGGCCGTATTTTCTGAAACCTGGTTTTCCAGGTCCTGGATCTTCAGCATCAGGTTGTTCTTTTCAAATTCCAATGCTTCGATCTTTAATTTTGATGCAGAACCGGTTTCTTCCAGCTGAGCAGAAATGTTGGAAAGCTCCTTATTCAGGAAATCGATTTGCTCGTTATAAGCATTTTCATCAACTGCTGGTACATTACTTAATTCTTCCACACGCAATGCCAAAGCTGTTCTTTCTTCTGTTAAGGAAATAATCATTTGTTCTTTTGAACGTAGTTCACTTAACGAATCGGCAAACTCTTCATTCTGCGCCTGCAATTCTTTCACCTGCGCGCTCAATGATTTCTGTTCGGCGAACAGATCATCATTTTCCAGGGTGATCCCGCTCATTTCAGCAATCAGTTCTGCATTGTCTTTTATCAGCAGATCTTTTTCCTCATGTAATTTCTCGAGGCAGAAAGATATCTCTCCCTGGTAAACCTGGAATTGATTTTGTGCTTCGGCAGCTGCTTTGTTCTGAACATCGATCAATTCATAAGCAGTCATCAACTGGGTTTGCAGCAATATTACTTTCGATTTGGTAGATTCAAGATCTTCATTCAATGCATTGATATCGGCTTCCTTTGCATTGCTACCAGAAAGGTCGAGCTCCATCTGGTTTTTCTCAGCATTACTTTTCTTTAATGAATCTTTAAGTGAAGCAATTTCTTTTTCCAGTTTTTCCTGCGCAGTATTCTGCTCATCAATATGAAAGATCAGTTCGCGGATCTTTCCTGCAAAATGATTGTTCTCTATGCTCAGCTTAGAAGTTTCTTCACGTAAGTTATTGGCTTCATCCTGCCCGGAACGTAATTCAGCAATTACATTTTTCAGATCTTCAATTTCTGCAAGCAGGTTTTGTTTGCTGCTTTCAAAATTTTCTCTTTCTGCCTGAAGCAAAGCCTGCGCTTTTACTATTTCATCTTCTTTGGTTTCGAGTGCATGTTGTTTTTGTGATACCGTAGAACGCAAACCAAGGATCTCTGATTCTTTTTCTTCAATAAGCTCCGTTGATTTTTTAGAAGTCTCCGTTGATAAGAAAACGCTTCTGCGCATTTCCTGCAACGATTGGCGATTGCTAAGGTCTTCGCTTAACAATTTTTCCAGTTCCTGTTTTAAATCGGTATATGACATAGCTATACGTTTATTCTAATTTGGTAAAAGTACAGCATTGAAACAGGGGTTTTAACTGGCAGCTTGTTTGTTATCAACAATTGAGTTTTAATTAAGTACAGTAAGAGTTTAAATTTTTAGAAGTCGTTCTTAAGCAAAAGGTGTTGGAACCAGTAATCAGGATTGCAGGATTCAAGACTGATCTATTGGATATTTATGATAGTAATACAAATCTAAGATCAAACTACTTTGTCCGGCATCTTGCAGTGTTTATTTCTATTGGTCTCGACTACGCTCGACCTGACATTGTCACATCGAACGCAGTCGAGATGCGTCTAAGATCTCTTCTTAATAACAGCGTTAAACTACAAATCCCAAGCCAGCAACAAAAAAACTAATAAGCTCTCGAAACAGTAACCAACGAATCAGTCAAGGTGTTTTTGGCATTGGCATTTGCAACCTGGTCACTTTCATTACGCAATACCTGGAATCCGATATACAGGTAATCGAGTTGGGTTTCAGGGGAAATAGTTCCTTCGTAAAAAACAGCAGGGCGTTTAACTGATTGGTCGCCGATCTTACTCATATCATAAAATGAAAACGGAACTCCGTTTTTGGTTTTAAAGCTATACGTTACATCCTGTATACCTGCCTTAATAGATGGTTTGATAATTAATACTCCATTAGCAGGAACCTCCAGTTGCATTTTATTATCTGTTTCCTGTGGACTCATTCCACTTTCTTCACCGTAAACAATCCGTACCTGACCGGAGAATTCGTCGGGTACTGTTACTACGATCTCTGATTTAGCGTGGATGATAATGCGTTCCATTAGTTTGAATACCGCAAACCAAAGTATTACAGGTGTTAATACGGTGATCACTTTCGTAAGAACAGATTTTTTTGAGATGAATACCAAAGCGGCTCCAATGGCAAAGATGGGAATACCAACAGCGAGCAGGAACATATTTAAACAAACTACTGCACCGGCAATAATAAGAACAAGTCCTGAATAGAATTTAAAATTGGAGCCGGAGTTTGAATGTTGTTCTGACATAAAATTATGAATTAAAGGTTTGGGTATTATAAATATAGTAATTTATGAATACAGGAGATGTTTTTCTGAGAATGTAAGATCGAGTGGAGCTTAAGAAGAATAAACCCGCGTCTCGACTACGATCAACATGACACAGGGAAGCTAAAGGGAATTAAGAGTTCAGGTCTACAAAAAAAGTCCCGAAACTTTCGTAACGGGACTTCCATAAATCTCAAAGGTATTATTTTGCTTTTTTCGGAGAAAGAATCATAATCATTCTTTTTCCTTCCAGCAATGGCATTTGTTCTGCTTTTCCAAACTCTTCCAGTTCGCTTGCAAAACGTAACAAAAGAATTTCACCCTGTTGCTTGAAAACGATCTCACGTCCCCTGAAGAAAACGTAGGCTTTTACTTTGCAACCGTCCTGCAAAAATTTCTGTGCATGATTCTTTTTAAAATTGTAATCATGTTCATCGGTGTGAGGTCCGAAACGGATCTCCTTCACGATTACTTTTGCAGCTTTTGATTTTATCTCTTTTTGTTTCTTCTTTAATTCATAAAGAAACTTTTTGTAGTCAATGATCTTACAAACGGGCGGATCAACGTTAGGGGCAATTTCCACAAGGTCTAGCTCCTGTGCTTCAGCCATTTCGATAGCTTTGGCGATAGGATAAACTCCCGGTTCAATTCCGTCTCCTACAACGCGTACCATTGGAGAGGTAATACGTTGGTTGATTCTGTGTGCATCTTCTTTCTTAATCGGCCCTCTGTTAAAAGGGCGGGGTCCTTTGTTAAAAGGACGGGGTGGCCCACCTGTTGGTGATCCTCCTGTCGGTGCAGGCTTTTTAAATGGCTGGCTGATGTTAACCTCCGTTGTTTAGTTATTAATTATTTACTTTTAAAGTCGTTGTCAATTTCTGTTTGCACCAGTTTAGAAAACTCATCCAGGCCCAGTGCACCCAAATCGCCTTCTTTATGACGTCTTACAGAAACTTTTGATTCCGCTTCTTCTTTTTCGCCTACAATAAGCATGAAAGGAATTTTTTTCATTTCGCTGTCGCGAATTTTCTTTCCAATCTTCTCATTCCTATCGTCAACGAAGCCACGAATATCGGAATTATTCAACAAACTTAAAACTTTTTGGGCATAGTCATTGTATTTTTCCGAGATCGGTAAAATAGCGATCTGGTCGGGTGTTAACCAAAGTGGGAAATTCCCACCGCAATGTTCAATGAGCACGGCAATAAAGCGTTCCAGTGAACCAAACGGTGCACGGTGAATCATTACCGGGCGGTGTTTCTGGTTGTCGGATCCTGTATATTCCAATTCAAAACGTTCCGGCAGGTTATAATCCACCTGGATCGTTCCCAGCTGCCATCTTCTTCCGATAGCGTCTTTTATCATGAAATCCAGTTTCGGACCATAGAAAGCTGCTTCACCTAATTCAGTAACTGTTTTCAGGCCTTTTTCAGCAGCAGCCTCAATAATAGCCTGTTCCGCTAATGCCCAATTCTCGTCAGTACCAATGTATTTCGACTTGTTCTCCGGGTCACGTAATGAAATCTGTGCAGTGTATTCAGTAAATCCAAGTGCATTGAATACGTGCAATACCAGATCAATTACTTTACAGAATTCCTCTTTTACCTGGTCAGGACGGCAGAATAAATGCGCGTCATCCTGGGTAAATCCACGAACGCGGGTTAAGCCATGCAATTCACCATGCTGCTCGTAACGGTAAACAGTTCCAAATTCAGCTAAACGTACCGGAAGATCTTTGTAGGATTTTGGTGACGATTTATAAATTTCGCAATGGTGCGGACAGTTCATTGGTTTCAAAAAGAACTCTTCACCTTCGTGCGGAGTTTTGATTGGTTGAAATGAATCTTTCCCGTATTTTTCGTAGTGACCTGAACAAACGTATAATTCTTTCTGAGCGATATGTGGAGTTACAACCGGTAGGTAGCCTGCTTTTTGTTGTGCACGACGCATGAATTGCTCCAGCTTGTCGCGAAGAGCAGCACCTTTTGGTAACCACAATGGTAAACCCATTCCCACTTTTTCGGAGAAGGTGAATAGTTCAAGCTCTTTACCTAATTTACGGTGATCACGTTTTTTAGCTTCTTCCAACAGAACTAAATATTCTTTCAGTTCCTTGTCTTTAGGGAAGGTAATTCCGTAAACACGCGTAAGCTGTTTGTTTTTTTCATCGCCTCTCCAGTATGCGCCTGCCACTTTCAGCAACTTCACTGCTTTGATGAAACCGGTGTTTGGAATATGCGGTCCGCGGCACAGATCGGTGAAATCGCCCTGTGTGTAAAAGGTAATGCTTCCATCCTGTAAACCATCAATAAGTTCCAGTTTGTATTGATCACCCTTTTCGGTAAAATATTTTATGGCATCTGCTTTAGAAACTTCTTTGCGTTCGTAAACGCTGTTTTTCTTAGCAAGCTCCATCATTTTGTTCTCTACTTTTTCCAGGTCATCCAAAGAAAAAGAGACGTCGCCAAAGTCAACATCATAATAGAAACCGTTTTCAACTGCCGGCCCTATCGCAAATTTTGATCCCGGGTAAAGTGCTTCCAGTGCTTCAGCCATTAAATGGGCGGAAGAGTGCCACATGGTTTGCTTGCCATCGTCATCATTCCACGTAAGTAATTGTAGTTTGCAATCGTTGTTGATCGGGCGTGATGAATCCCATATTTCTCCGTCAACTTTTGCTGCTAAAACGTTTCTTGCTAATCCTTCGCTGATACTAAGAGCGACCTGGTGAGATGTGGTTCCTTTCGGATACTGACGAACGGACCCGTCAGGTAATGTAATATTTATCATAAATTAATTTTGCCTACCTACAACATAGGTTAGAAATTGAGGTGTAAATATACAAAATGTTTAGGGATTGTTTAATGTTTTGTAGTTTATTTGTTTAGGGATTGTTGTTTAAAGCAGATAACTAATTAATCTGGTTACCTTGTAAACAGTCAAACAAATAAACATTAAACATTTGTTAATTCTGCGAAAAATTGATCAGCTTGGAGCTTACACTCATTCCGGCCTTTTCAATGGCAGGTTTATTTACGGTAAAGTTTACTTTATCACCTTCCACATCAAAACTGATATGGGCACCGATTTTATCCAGGATGGTATTATCTGTTACCAACAATACCTGTTTCCCTTGTATTTCTTTTTTGATTTTACTGAAGTCTTTAACACCTGCAGATGAAACAAAAACGATCTGGTAAAGAGACCCTGGTTTGTAAGGTTCAACAACAACCGGAAATTTGGAAATGGTTTTACCATTGGTATAAGAGGCAAGATATCCATTAATCGGGGATTCGCCTACAATACCTATTGCAAAACGATCGCCTTTAATAACAGGCCATGAAATGTAGGAAGCAAAATTGTAAATGAAAAGCGCTTTTTTATCGTATTCCTGTGCTTTGGTGAGTGTACTTTTTTTCTTCGCTTTGTATTCTTTTGGTTCCTTAGCATCTTTTTTATTGTTTGCTAAAGAAGTGCTCTTTTCGCGTTCGGTACGATATAAGCTATCAAGGTTTGAATATTCTTTTTTTATACTGTCGTTTTCAATAGCCAGTTTTTGCAATACTTCTTCCAGGCTAGATTTTTCCGAAGAAACAGTGTTGAATTGATTTTCAAGGCTAACATATTTCTTTTTGCTGACACAGGAAAAAAGAAGAACGGATACGCCTATTATGGTAATGATCTTTTGCATTTTAGTTGTACAAAAATAAGCTTTGTTTTCGGGAATTTATGTTTCTGCCCAAAATAAGCTCCAGGATTTACTGAAAGCCTTTCGGGTTGCGTAGTGAATCTGTATATTTGTATTAAAATTATTTATGCTGCAAAAAGAAACCAGGATAAGAGTCAGATACGGTGAAACAGATCGGATGGGTTATGTATATTATGGTAATTATGCAGAATATTATGAAGTAGGAAGGGT
>DASWXS010000497.1:0-3558 GCA_036405375.1 Bacteroidia bacterium | reverse complement strand
AGTATTCGTCCCCGCGTTTAACTGGCTTGTGGATATAAAACTTTTTGGAATGGGAAATAGAAAAGAGTTTGACGATGATAGCAGGATAAACGCACTGAGGGAATACGATATTCTTGATTCGCAACCTGAAGAGGCTTACGATGATATTGCGGTTATAGCAGCCCAAATTTGTGGTGCAACCATAGGAGCTATTTCCTTTATTGATGGGAAACGCCAATGGTTAAAAGCTCAAACAACATCTGTTGATATATCCAGGGAAATAGCTAACGAACATTCACTTTGTATCCATGCGCTCAATGAAACGGGCGATGTATTGGTAGTTCCGGATTGTACTAAAGACGAACGATTTGCAAATAACATACTGGTAAAAGAGGGGGCAAAAATAAAATTTTATGCTGCTGCGCCATTGGTAACACCCGGGGGATTTGCAATTGGTGCGCTTTGTGTGTTGGATACAGGAGAAAAATCCCTGGATACCGACCAGGTAAAGTCACTGAAAGTATTGGCCCGGCAGGTAATACAACTGCTCGAATTGCGGAAGTCGAACAGGCTTCTTGAAAAAAGACTCAAGGAACTTGAACAATTCTCGTATGTGGTTTCACACGATCTTCGCGGGCCTGTTAAAAATATTTCAGCCCTTATAAAACTGCTGGACATCCAGTTAAAAAGCAATGATCATAAAGATAGTGGTATCTATATGAGCAAGATCTCAAAGGAAAGTGACCGTATGAATAATATGATTGCTGATCTCCTTGATTATTCTCTTGTTGGAAAACAGAATCAAAAGATGGAGTGGATTAACCTGGAAGAACTGGTAAATGATGTAAAGCTGGGCATGGAGCAGAAAATCAGGGAAACGGGTGCGGAAATTATGTTTAAAGGACCGGTATCATCTGTTTTTGCAGTTAAAACCGATATTTTACGTTTACTCCAGAATTTGTTAGAGAATGGTCTTAAATTCAAAAGAAACACTATTACCCCGACGATCTCTATTGCCTGTACGGAAGAAGATCCTTTCTGGAAGATCAGTGTTTCAGACAACGGTATTGGCCTTACAGCTGTTGATTCAGAAAAAATATTCGAGATTTTCAGCAGGTTGCATACAAATGAGCAATACCAGGGAACAGGAATTGGTTTAGCGGTATGTAAACGCATTGCTGAGAATCACGAAGGAAAAATATGGGTCGAATCAAAACTTAACCTGGGAAGCATTTTTCACGTATTACTTAAAAAGAATTACTGATATTGGATTAGCACAAAAAAAAGCAGGACCTAGATCCTGCTTTTTTTTGTGCTGTGGAAATTTATCGGCGGTTAGTGGAGTATAATGAATGCTTAATGTTCATAGTATATTCCTTGTTAAAGTGAAACACCTCCTGGCTCTTGTTAAACGATACGATAGTGATTGGGAATTCGAGCGCTTCAGCATCAAATATCTCCTTCATCTCATCTTTCAAAAGTTCTGTATCGAAATGAAAACGATATAAATTGTCATCATCATTATCAAGGGAAGTGTCGATGCTTACCAGCCTTGGGATATAACCCTTTTTGGAGATACGTATTGTATACATCGAATTTTTATTCAGAATAAAATTGAATGACCTGTTGTTTTTTCTTGTAATCGAATCTATTACCGTGTTATAATAGATCAGCTCTACTGTATAGGTGTTGTCGGATTCTGATATCCCCGCTATGTTTTCTATTTTCCCGGAAATTTGCAGGCATTCCGAAGTGTCTTTTAAAGATTGAGCTTGTAGTCCTTTTACTGTGATTAAAGAAAGAGCCAGAATGGTAAATAAATGTCTCATGATTTTGTTTTTTTATGGTTGTTGTTGATTTGAAATGTTGAAGATTTTATATTATTCCACGAAGAACTGTGCGCGTTTAATTCCTCTTTTTGTTTTCAGGGTTACTATGTACAAGCTCTTTTGGAAAGACTCCAGGTTTAAGTGAATGTTTTCTTCATTACTTTGTTTTTCCAATAACGTTTTGCCGCCCAGGTCGCAGATGCTCACGTCGATAAGATCCTTTTGTGAATTAGCTACCATGTATTGGTTAGCTCCAAGTGTACACCATTTGATATCGTTAGCCACAGCCGACTCTAATCCAACTGAAGCAGGTGTTGGATCGGTTTTAGATACATGAATAATTTTTACAGTAGTGTCTGAACAGCCTTGCAGATTGTAGGCAAACAACGATACTTCAAAATCACCTTCATCAGCATATTCATGGTAACTATTTATATCAGTAGAAGAAGCGCCATTATCACTAAAATACCATTCGTAGCTCGCTGCATTTAATGAAGTGTTTTGTGCATTCAATATTCCGCCAGATTCAAGAAATACAGTATCGGAAGAAGTGAACGCAGCAACAGGCACTATTTCAGGATTGTTTATAGTGAAGGCAGAGCTTCCGTAATTACAGCCCGAACCTGAAGATATATTCACAATATATGCCCCGGCAACAGCATTTAGAGAATCAGGACCTGAAATCTCAAAAGCAGTTCTGATCACATTACCGGATGTGTCTTTCCAGGTATAGTTCCAGGGGCCAGTTCCCAAACCTTCTGCAGTACATATTCCCATTGTATTTGTGCATATAGGTGCTGTAACAGAGGTAATAACCGGAAGAACCGAAAAACTGATTTCAAGTGAAAAACGGGGTGTATTGGTTGTATTAGAAAGGGTAAAGGTATAGTTAGTGCTCCTGATATCGGTTGCAGTACCTGTTTCTGTGTCAATAAGTTTTATACATGTTCCAAAGGGCATGTTTTGGAAATCGGACGCGAATATTGTGTATGTGCCTGTTACGGGAGCTTTTGCAAGCACAGGTAATGATACGAATTGATTTACACGTTCAATTCCATTGATTTGGAAAAGTGTAGCATCATAATAGATTCCTATTTCCGCATGAGGATTAGGACCTGATAGTTTATATGCATCATATTCGTTGTCGAAGCCTAAAGTAGCTCCGCTTTGATAATATAGAACAGTTTCATCAAGTGCATTGTTGGGACCTGACATTTGTAAACGTACCATTGAAGGTTGCGCTTTCAGGCTTAAACCCAGGCTTACCAGGATCAATGCAAACAGCATTAATGCATACCGGTGTGGCAGGGAAGGCAATGTGGTGTTTTTTATTGCTCCGTTTTTGGAGATTTGCATGAGAACTGCCTTATTAGGTGTAGTATGGAAAAGCAGGTTCATAAATGCCTCAAGAAGTGAAGATTTTTCTGGCTGATTTTTTAAATTGTTCATGATCGTTGATTTTGATACAGCAAAGAAACATCAACCATGAAGGGAATAAAACGGCATTAAGATATGCGTCTTGCAGATGTAAGATTTTTGTTTTTTTTGTAAATAAAAAGGAGAGGTTCGGGGATGTAAAAAGTCTTATTCCCCTTTATTGATAGTGATTTTGGAGGATTTTAGCCTTTATTTTTCCGCCCGGATACGGCTCAGCGTTTCCTGTGTAATGCCCAGGTACGACGCGATACAACCCAGCGGAGCACGTTTTATTACCTCGCGCCTGTTTTTGTGAAAATGCTCGTATCGTTCT
>DASWXS010000496.1:0-5968 GCA_036405375.1 Bacteroidia bacterium | reverse complement strand
CAGTTCCTGAACGCATCTGTTGTTCAATCAGGTAATCTCAATAAACTTGAGCATCCGGATATTTACTCAAACATTTTTGTTTTTGATCTCACCTGGCGTTATAAAACAGGTTCTGCGATCAGATCGGAAACTCAGTTGTTTTTAGGAGAATACAAGAAAGGAGACGTAAGCCATTTGAATGAGACAGAAAAAAACGAAGGAGTAACAGGAAGCTGGGTAACCCAAACATTGGAATGGACCCCTGTATCAAAATGGTTTATTGTATTGGTAGATCAGTATAATTACAGCAACCCGGTTGATTACAAAAAACTTCATTACTATTATGGAGGACTTACTTACGTTACTGGCCCGAGCAGGATTATGTTAAGTTATGGAAGACAAAGGGCTGGTATATTTTGTGCAGGTGGTGTATGTAGACAAGTACCTGCATTTACAGGATTTCAGTTAAGCATTTCGAGCAGTTTTTAAACTAAAAGAACATGAAAAATTTAATTAAACTATCGTTGATTGCATTGGCAGGATTTTTTCTCGTGACATGTGATCATGTAGCAAACGTTATAGAAACTACCACTACAAATAATGGTGGCGGTGGTGGCAATACAGACACAACCATTGTTTACAGGAAAGTTCTGATAGAAGATTTTACCGGTCATAAATGCCAGGCTTGTCCAACTGCTGCAAAAGAATTACGTCGTCTTGATTCACTGTATCATGGTAAACTTATACCGATGGCTGTGCATGCCGGAACATTTGCCAATCCAAATCCTACCTACCCTGATGATTTCAGAACGCCGGAAGGGGCAGCATTGAACAGTTTCTTTGGATTTAGTGCATATCCGAATGGTTTGGTAAACAGAAAGGATCAACCTGCAGGTGCTGCCGTTTTTATTAAAGGCTATGATACCTGGGCAACGCATGCTGTTCCAATGATGAGCGAATTAGCTGACTTTAAAATTGACATTACCAATACCTATACTACCGAAACTGGTAACCTGCAATGTGTAGTAGATATAAAAGCACTTAATGATCTTACAGGGAAATACAATTTATCTGTTTACCTAACTGAGGACAGTATAGTTGGCCCGCAATTAGATGGAAGCACTATTATTCCGAATTACGTATTTATGCACGTAATGAGAGGATCTTTGAACACTGTTTGGGGAGAAGAGATCTGGAACGGAACCATTGCTAAAAATGTTACAACCCAGAAAACTTATAATTACACTGTTCCATCCAACTTTGTAGCAAAACACTGTCATATTATCGCATATGTTTATGATAATGATAGCGGTTCAGCCAAATTTTATGAAGTAAAGCAAGCTGAAGTTAAAGAATTAATAGAGTAAGTTCTACAAACTCATCATATCTTTCAGCTTAACTGCCTGGCGACGGCTGATTTCAACCTGTTCGCCGCCTTTTAGTTTTACCATTAAACCTCCGTTGAACCAGGTTTCAATGGTTTCTACCCATTTAAGGTTGATGATGTGTTTTCTACTTGCGCGAAAGAATGTTTTCGGATTCAGCCGCAGATCAAGATTATTCAAACTTCTTAATATCAATGGGCGGTTACCATCAAAATATACCCGCACATAATTTCCTTCACTCTCAAACAACCTGATGTTTGATAATTTCACAAACCAGCATTTTTCTCCGTCTTTCACAAACACCTGGTCATCGTCATGGAAAGGAGTTGTATTTTCTTTCTTTGTGTCTTTATCTTCTTTTGCAAGTAATTTCTTTATTGTTTCGTTTAAACGTTGTTCAGAAACAGGCTTCAATAAATAATCCAGGGCGTTTACCTCAAAAGCGCGCAGAGCAAACTCATCGTATGCTGTAATAAAAACAACTTCCGGTAAACCCGATATTTCTTCGATTAACTCAAGGCCCGTTTTCCCCGGCATCTGGATATCCAGGAAAAGAACGTCGGGTTTCAGCGCATTTATCTTTTCTTTTGCTTCATCAGCATTGGCACATTCACCAATAATTTCAATTTCTTTATGTGCAGCAAGCAATGTTTTTAATTCCTGTCTTGCCAATCTTTCATCATCAATGATTAATGCTTTCATAACGTTGATTTATTACTAATCTAAATATACTAATTCTGTTTATAAATTACACTTCTCTATATTTCGGAAATCTTACTACTGTTAACACATGTTCTTCTCCTTCATTTCTTATCGATATTTCTGCTGCATCTCCGAATACATATTTTAAACGGTCTCTCGAATTCTTTAACCCAAACCCGGTTTCTGAAACCTGTTCGGGCCGGTATCTTCCACTGTTCTTGATAAAAACCATCAACACATCGTTTTCCACTTCGGTGCTAATCAATAAATCACCACCCTTGGTAAGCTTTGAAATACCGTGCTTGATCCCATTTTCAACCAGTGTTTGTATCAATAAAGGTGGGACAAAAAACTGGTAAGAGCCCTGGTTAATATCAATTTCAAAATTCAAGCGTTCTTCAAAACGTACTTTTTCAAGATTAAGATAATCGTTAACAATCTTCATTTCTTCTGAAAATGAAATCACTTTATTCTTCTCCATCATCAAGGTGTTCCGAAGAATATTTGAAAGTTGCGTAATTGATTCTTTTGCCTTGAATGGGTTTTCATCAATCAGTGCGCGTATGCTGTTCATTGAATTGAACATGAAATGAGGATTGAGCTGAGATTTTATCTTGTTCAATTCGATCTCCTTGATATTCGCCTGCCATCTCAACGATTGCATCTCTGCCTGCGTATAATTTAACAAGAAGTGATAGGAGAAATAGGCAAGGCTCCAGAAGAAAAACACAAAAGCGTAATTAATGATATTGGCTACCACATCAATAAATACAATCTTGGTAGAGATATCATGCACCAGTATTTCCAATAAATACTGCCCGAAGTAAAACAATGTCGCATTAATAAACGATCCAATAATAACAAGCGGGATCTGGATATATAGTTTCAGCTCCATTAAATGCAATCGAATGAAAACTGTACGGAACAAATGTGTGATACCGATACCTAACGGAAGCCATGAAAAGTAAATGATCAGATCAGAAGAATCGATTGGATTCTGGAGCACAAAAAACAGGAGGTTCAGCAGAACGTAAACAAACCAGCCGGCTAACTGACACAACCAATACAGTTTCTTTTTTGCCATTTTATTCGCTGTTTACCGCAATCTTAATCGCCAGTTAAGCCGAGCCAGGCATTACGCGCTACGATCTGCCTGGAATTTGCGCCTTTATTAATATCTATATTGTTGTAAAAAGTAGAGATTACCGCTCTTTGTTTTGCCTTCAGCTTTACCTTTTTTTCTTTCCCTTTTTTGTTCTTACGCATTACAACAACCGTAAGCTTATCTCCTTCTTTTGAGTTTGCCATGAACTCCTGGAAAACGCTTTGCACATTATCAAGGCTAAGTTTTTTATTATCGAATGAAACAACTTCATCTCCATCTTTATAACCAAGATCTTTCCCAAATTCATTGATCTCCGAAACATCGTACACAACAATACGCTCGGTAGTTGGATTTACGCCGAAACCAACACCACCAATAGTGAGCACTTTACGTTCTTCTGCATATGTGTATTTCAGCCCTACTTTATTGAATATTTCTTCGAACGGTAGTTTTTTACTTCCGGCAACGTAAGTATCTAAGAACTTTCTTACATCAGGGTAAGTTAATTTTTCGATGTCGTTAAAAAGATCTTCATCTTTAAACGATTTGTTCTTTCCATATTTTTTTGCCAGGTCACGCATCAGTTCCTGCGTTCCGTATTTCCCATTACTATTGTAACGTAACATAATATCCAGGCACATACCAATTAAAGCTCCCTTCGCATACACATTTTGGTATTGCTCATGGTAAAGCGGATCCAGCACATTCTTACTCATATAAGTAAAAGGAAGCGTGTCATTAAAATATTTTTGCGCTTCTTCCATCTTTCCCTGCATAACGCCCAGGAAATTATCTATACCTATAAGGCCCGATTTTACCTGTACATGATGAGCCGCATATTCTGTTAAGCCTTCATACAACCAGAGGTGCTCACTCATTTTCGGATTATTGAAATCAAAGAAACCTATTTCTTCCGAATGGATATTCAGTGGCGTTACAATATGAAAAAACTCATGGGCCGCCACATCCTTCATGGTTTGCGCCAATTGTTGCGGGTCGCTTTCCATCAGCACATAAAATGAAGAATACGAATGTTCCAATGCTCCTGTAGCTCCTGACCCGGTAATTGAATCGGTAAGATAAATCAGGAATGCATATTTCTCTACAGGCAAAGTCCCGCCCAGGTATTCCTTTTGCGCATTTAATACCGAGTCAATATTTTTTGCTATAAATTCGGAACTCACCTTTTTATTAGGACTGAAAACAGATACCAGGACCTTTGTACCTCCAACATTTATTATAGTAGTGTCGGGTTTACAATACATGATAGGCGAATCTACCAGGTCGTGGTAGTCGAATACATTGATAACGTCTTTGTTGCCTTCCGATTTAATGTTGGTTAATCCCGTTGAGGCATAAAATCCTTTAGGTTTGGTAACTTCCAACCTGAAATTATAATTGAGCTTATCTTTAAAATATCCAAAGAATCCATGGTTATTCAATACATAATTCTGGTTCCTTTCAATATTGGTACCTCCCGGTTCAAACACAAAATCCTTTTTGATCTTTGTATCCCAGGTATCTTCAACTGTATACGTTATTGATTCAATTTGCGACGGATCTTTGATCAGGTAAGAATTAGCATCTGTTTGCGAAAATGAAATACTTGCCCCTTCTTTTCCATTTACCTTAAAGTTCTTCACAAATCTTCCGAAATCATAAACTGCATAGGTACCGGGAATGATGGCGGGAAACATAAAAGTAGCTTCCGTTTCATTAATGGTGGGAGGGATCAGTTTAACTTCAATTTCATCATTATTTACGCTAGTAAGATCGATAAAATACTGGTACTCATTACCGGTTTGAGAAAATGAAAAACTGATCGAAAAAAGGCAGATCAGTAAGGAAAAATGCAGACGCATAGGTTTCGTAAATTGAATTACAAATATATAATAAGTTTTTTCATAAAAGTCAAGAGATTTATGACCTTCAATAGGACTTTATGGCTGGTAAAAAACCGGTATTAACGACCTATGCCAGCGAAAAGGTATCTTTAGTAAGGAGTGAATCGTTGATCAGTTTAATCACATATTCAAGCTGTTCTTCCTTATTCAGATCGGTGTTATCAAGCACAATGGCATCTTTTGCCTTGGTGAGCGGACTTTCCTTACGATGTGTATCATCATAATCACGCTGCTGGAGATTTTGTTTTACATCGTCAAACTCCACATGTTCACCTTTACTGGTTAACTCATCCATCCTCCTGTTTACGCGGGTTTCGATATCTGCAGTCATAAACAATTTTAATTCCGCGTTAGGAAAAACATGCGTTCCGATGTCACGGCCATCCATTACCACACCTTTGTTAATTCCAAACTCGCGCTGGATTGCCACCATATGTTCTCTTACCTGTTTAATAGTACTGATCTTACTCACATTTTCAGCTATTTCCATGGAACGGATCTCCTTCTCTACATTTTCGTTGTTCAGGTATGTTTCCGATGTTTTGGTATATGGATTAAATTCGAACTTCAGTTGAATTTCAGGTAAACAGGCAATAATTTCTTCAGGGTTGAATTTTTTATTTACAATAAGCCCTTTACGCATACAATACAAAGTAACACTTCTGTACATGGCACCTGAGTCGATATATGCATAATTGAGTTTTGCTGCCAAAGCTTTAGCCAGGGTACTTTTTCCGCACGATGAATAACCATCTATGGCAATGGTGATATTACTCATAACGTTCGTAAAGGTAAATAAAATCCAGAATTTTCAAAGTGGATTATTTAAACAAAAGGCTGACGAATTCTTGTGAACTGTCAGCCTTTACCTTACACCTTACAACCTTATTTTT
>DASWXS010000495.1:0-3993 GCA_036405375.1 Bacteroidia bacterium | reverse complement strand
TCCTCTTTTATTTAATAATCTGTTCCTTGTAAAAACACGCTGGCATATGGTTTGAAATCCTATAACTATAATTAATATAAATCATCTTAAAGACTTATGAATTCAGTAATTACACAAAAACCGGATAAAAACACATTCAGTTTTCTGCAAGCCATTTTTTACATTAAGAAGATAAAATGTACAAGATGCGGTACGCGGATGATATCCACTCATCAATGTACGCACATCGCTTGCACGAACTGTAACCTGGTTTTCGAAAATAAATAACCCAATCATTAACTTAAAAATTTATCTCAATGAAAAAATTAGTACACATTGTAATTATTACAATCATCGTAAGCTTTTTATTCCCGTCATGCGCACGAAAAATGTCTATTGCCAAAAGAAAATATACCAAAGGCTATTATATTGCGCGAACCGGAAAAAAATCAGATGTAAAAACCAAAGACCTGGTTATTAACACAAAAGAAACTGATCAAAAGGACATCGCCTCTGCATCTAAGGCAGAAATTACACAGCCCCGCAATCAAAACGAACTGATCGCGGAAAGCGCTGCTGAACAAGCGGCATCAATGAGCCAGGAGCAAACCAACAGATCTAAGCAATCTGTAGACAGAAAAGAGCGATTTGTTTATAATACGTTTGCTCAAAGCCTGGAAAAGTTACAAAAATTGGAGCGAATTACCGGGAACAAAAAATTGTCTTCAAAAATTCAAACCAAAATGAAATCGAACGATGCAGTCGGAGACGTACTGAGTTTGTTCTGGGTTGTAATCCTGATTTTACTTCTTCTTTACCTGATTGGTTTACTTTTCGATGGTTTCGGACTCGGTTGGGCTATACATATTCTTGCCCTCATCGTTCTGATCTTCCTTGTACTGTGGCTACTCAGAGTTGTTTAAGAGAGTTTCAATAAATTTAAAAAGGGCCTGTTTTATAAAAAGCAGGCCCCTTTTTTATCCAATAAGAATTAGAAATGCATCAGGATTTTCTCTCAATTAAACGCTCATTAAATTACCAGGTAACTATCCCCTGGCATTTTACGTCTTAAACTACCAGGAGTCATCCCACAATATTTAACTGCCCGTTCGGGTGTAGTTAAGCCTGAGGAAGAAAATGATGCCCGTTGCCGAATATGCCTGGCAGCCGTGGATTCACCTGGAAAACCAGAATAAACATCTCGAATACCAAATTACATTGCTAGTCGATAGATCATTTTCCGAACCTGTAGTTTCTTTGAACACATAAAAAAACCACCGGCAAAATACCGGTGGCTCACTAATTTTCAACTTGTATTTATTACATGGGTTTATTTCCCCTTATAACACGTAATAAAATAGCCACAATTGCGATCACAAGTAAAATGTGAATTAATGCACCCGCACTGTAACCTATAAATCCAATTGCCCAGATAATAATTAATATCACTGCTATGGCATAAAGCAAATTTCCCATAATTTCTATTTTTAAATTTATTACTCAAACTCTATCTAAAAAAACACAACCCTCTTAAGTTTTCGAAGAGGGTTGTGATTAATTATTAATATGAAGTTTTCAATTCAACCCTTCTGTTTTTAGCTTTTCCTTTCGCTGTTTTATTATCCGCAACAGGCCTGGTTTCACCATATCCGATAGCTGACAATCGGCTTGAAGAAATACCTTTTGAAATCAGGTAGTCTCTAACTGACTCTGTTCTTTTTTGGGACAAGGTCAAGTTATAATCATCTTCCCCTACATTATCCGTATGCCCTTCAATAGAAAGGTTTACACCTTCGTTACGTTTCAGGATCTCGGCAAGATCGTCTAACTGTGTATTGGAAATCAGTTTTAACTTAGCACTATTGGTTTCAAAGTAAATTTTGCTTGCGATCAGCTCAATTTTGATGATATCCGTCTTAGCCATTTCAGGGCACCCCCTGTTAGCAATTGTTCCTTTTGTTGTCGGACAACGGTCTTCATTATCAGCAACGCCATCCCCATCTCCATCCGGACAACCACCGAATGCAAGTATACCTGCAGCATCAGGACATTTATCTTCCTCATTTACTAAACCATCTTTATCGTTGTCAAATGTACAACCGCTTGCATCTACTTTATAACCCGCTTTTGTTCCGGCACATTTATCATCAATATCAACAACGCCATCCTTATCTGTATCAGGACAACCAATCAATTCCATTGGTCCTGCCACATCCGGGCATCTGTCTTCCTTATCTGCAATACCATCCAGGTCTTTATCAGGACAGCCTTTTAAACTTTGAACCCCTGCAATATCCGGGCAATTATCCTGGTAGTCTAACACACCATCGGCATCCTTATCATAAGGACATCCGTTTTCATCAACCGGCACGCCAGCTGGTGTTCCCGGGCATTTATCTTTCCGGTCAGCTACTCCATCTGCATCCGTATCTATTTTTTTGCCGAGGTTAAAAGTTAGGCCTGCGCTATGATACAGGAACATATCATTATCACCGCCACTTACAAAATGATCAAGATTATCTGTTGAAGTGTACATGAACGATTCTTGTAGCTGTAATCCCACAACTGGTCCCATTTGGAAAGTTAAACCTCCGCCCGCATTTGGAACTGCGAATTCAAAACGTTCGTGATAAATTTTATAAACCGCTTCATACCAGATTATTCCTCCGCCGGCAAAAATGTAAGGTCGAACTACCGCCTTCGGACCGGTGAAATTAAATTTCAACACAGCATTCGCCGTATTATGACGCAGCAAAAAATTATTCGGACGCTCAGGAGAATTTAAACGTGTATTATCAATATACCCGGTTTCTCCACGTGTCAAATTTAAACCTACATCAAAATGTTTTCCCAGGTATCTTGAAAAGGAAAAACCTGCAAAACCATAAAATGCCTGATCCGTTTGATAGAAATCACTCCCGATATCTCCCTGGTATTGTATAGCCCCACCATGGAATCCTATACTCCAGGGTTTTTCATCCGTCTGCGAAAATGAATTAAAGGCTATAAGTAAACATGTACAGACTAGTACTATCTTTTTCATTGGGTTCATATTTTAATTATTATTTATTTAATAAATCAAAATAACACTATTGCGCCTGCACGCAATTTCATTAAACCAACTCTACGAATCCATTGTCATCACTGGTATACAGCCTTACGCAAAACATCAAAAGCATTTATTCATCATTCTTATCCGTTCATCCGGCGCCACAAATTGGGAAAGTTAATACCTAGTTTACGTCCTTAAACCTTCTTTCCGTTGGGATAAAAGTTCCCGACATTTTCATAAAACAAAAAAAAAGGCCATGAACATTCATGGCCCTTACTACTTAAAATATATTATCAGTGATTTAGCTAAGTTGTAACAACTTTCGCAGGAACCACGATGATTTATAAAACAATCCTTTCAATTGATTTTTTCGCCTCAACACATTTTCTATCCGAAAGGCATTTAGTGTGCCTGTTTCCAGGATTGCAGCATTTATCTCTTTTGTACTTACCCCCCATTTTTTGGTCCAGTACACTATAGATGCGTTATCGCCTGGTATTACCAATGGCGGTTTGGAAAATATATTCATACTAACTATTTTTTGGTTTTGATTCCTTATGGTACGGCAGATCCTTATTCGCCGGTCCGTTCATTACTTTTCCATCATATGTAAATCTGCTGCCATGGCATGGACAATCCCAGCTTTTTTCATCGCCGTTCCATTTTACCACACATTTTAAATGCGTGCATTCTGCATCAACAAAATGCAGATCATCATGCTCGTCACAATAAACACCATATTTTTTTCCCTTAACATCGATTGTTTTGCTTTCATTCGGTTGAATTGATCTTAATCCTCCGGGAGGGGTATCTTTTTCCTTTGTTTTGAAATAATTAGCAAATCCTCCTATCAATTCTTTAAACAAAGTAGACGCAGCAGCCATCAATTTGAACCGTGAAGGATCATAAAGCCTTTCATATTTATTTTCTTTCCCAAGTATAAGGTCGGTGATAAGCACGCC
>DASWXS010000494.1:0-1840 GCA_036405375.1 Bacteroidia bacterium | reverse complement strand
GTTTTCACTCCAATAATAACCGATAAAACAAAAAAGGGCCAAAGCCATCCTGATCATAATAGAAACTTTATTATGACCCAAAAACTGCTTTTCTTCGAATATGATTTGTTGGTCTTCCATTACTTATTCCACTCGATCAGCAATGTTGTTTTTGTGTTTTCATCTACCTTGTATCTTTCATCCGTACGTCGTCCCACCACCCAGACAATATCAGAGCCCGACCTTAGTATCCATTGTTCCTGCTTATCAAACATGCTCATTTTCTGGCCAACGAAAAAATCACTTAGTTTTTTTGAACCTTTCATCCCGAATGGGTAGAATGCGTCTCCTTCTCGCCATTTGGTTAAAATCAAGGGGAAATGAAGTTTATCCAAATCAAGGCTGGCTGTGTTTTCTGATTTGTTAATATGACGTCCATCCTGTTTTGTTAGTTTAAGGTGAAGGGGGAATGCTAATTCCTTTACTTCTTCATTAAGTTCAAACTGATTCGGTTGTGTTCCCGTTTCCAATGGTCTTACGATCAAAAAACCCCTGTCGATTACCAGGCAATGCGAGGAAGAATAAAATTGCTTACCGGGTTGTTTGTTATCAATACTACCGCTGATCTGCTCTATACTCTCCATCGCAAATCCAAACTTTCTAATCGCTTCGTATATCAATAAATTTCTATATGAAAGGAGAATGATATCCTTTAGCTCTATCCTTGTTTCATGCTCCGATTCAATAACAAAATTCGCCAGGTTTTCTGCAATGACCTCTGAAAGAAGGTCGTGACTTTGCTTCAGGATCTGCATTTCAGCATTCATCGTTTGTTCAAGCGAAGGGTTGATTTCTTTCAGAACGGGGATAATTTGTTTGCGAATCTTGTTACGTAAATATTTTTCTTCTGTATTACTACTGTCTTCACGAAATGGAATGTGTTCCTGTTTAATATACTCATCAATTTCTTCCCGTGTGGCATAAAGCAATGGCCGCACCACTTCAGTTGTTTTTTCAGGAATACCTTTTAATCCATTGAGTCCAGAGCCTCTCAACAGGTTAATGAAAAATGTTTCTATATTATCATTAGCATGGTGCGCAGTAACAATGAAATTACACGTTTCATTTTCCTTCAATTCATTAAACCAGTTATACCGCAATTCGCGGGCAGCCATCTGAATAGAACACTTATTTTGTTCTGCATATTGTTTTGTTTGAAATTTCATGGTCAACACTTTTAATCCTTTGACTTCAAAAAATTCCCGGACAAATTGTTCATCTTTATCTGCCTCTTCACCCCGCAACTGAAAATTACAATGTGCCACAACAAAATTATACCCGGAGTTTATAAGCAAGTGAGCCAGAGCCATACTGTCCTTCCCTCCACTCACTCCGAGTAGCAGTTTATCTGTTTTTGCAAACAGGATTTTTTTCGCAATATTTTTTTTGAAACTCTCTATCATTTGGCTGTGCTAAGATAAGGGATAAAGAGCATTTCCTGCCGTAATAAACAAAAAAGTCCCAACCAAGGTTGAGACTTTCTTTTTTAAATCCTGATCAATTTACTCTTCGATAGCTTTTACTCCCGGAAGAGTCCCCTGCTCAATGTATTCCAATAATGCCCCACCACCAGTACTAACGTAACTCACATTGTCGGCAAGATTGTATTTATTAATAGCAGCAACAGAATCTCCGCCTCCAATTAATGAAAATCCTCCTTTTGCCGTTGCTTCCACAATAGCATCGGCTGCGGCTTTGGTTCCCGCCTCAAAATTGCTCATTTCAAATACACCCATCGGGCCGTTCCATAAAATGGTTTTGGATGCCGCAATCACTTCGTTGTATTTTTTTATAGTATCCT
>DASWXS010000493.1:0-3912 GCA_036405375.1 Bacteroidia bacterium | reverse complement strand
TGCCTGTTTCAATTAAGCAAAGTGGTTCATGGGTTGGGAATAAGAATATTAAGGCGAAGGCTTCAGTAAGGAACATGACACTTTACCTGGAGTTTGATTTAAGTGAACTTTCTTATAGCATGGCGCCAAAAACCCAGCGTGATACTTTTCCAAGAACCGCTTTTAACCTGGGCTTTACGAGCAACGGTCAGCCATTGAAGATTGAAATGAACCCACAAAAACACAGCTGGTTTTACCGGAATGGAATAGGAACAAAGGAAACGGGGCTTCTTGATCAAACAACAGATGCAAAAGAAATGGGAATAACCCGAACAATTGAAGTAAGCGTTCCTCTATTTGCATTTGCAAAATACCCGGCAAGTCAAAAAGTATTCATCGATGTGCACTTGTGGCAGGATTATTTTATAACACGCGATAAACCCGGAAAGATGATCCAGAACGGAGTGGAATATCCAACTTATAGCAGCGACACATTAAAAACGAAGCTCATTGATAATGTATATTCATTTGCGTTAACAGTTCCTGAGATTTATAAAAGTGAGATTGTTTGTGATTCAATCGTTTTACAGGATGACGAGAACTGGAGCCCTGCCGGCAGTGATAACACAATCTGGAAAAGCAGTCTTCCCGATATTTATTTTGCGATCCACGACATGTATGGTATAATACAGGGAAGCTCGAATGTAGACAAATCAACGGCTGTATACACTATTGGTGATACCATTCCTTATTATCATTACCGAGCAAAGGAGCGCTTCTCTATATGTGTATCCGATTGGGATATGCTTTCAAAAAATGATGTGCTGGGCTACTGGCAAGGCTATACCGACAAGTTTACGAATAATAAAAACTACATGCTCAAATTCGATCACGTGCACAAGTTTTGTTTCAGGAGAAAATATTACGGAAAAATAAACTAGAACTTGTTTATCAGGAAGGACTTTTTCCTCCGAGGTATTTTGCAGTATAAAACGCTTTGTACTCAGGAATGTTCTTAGTGCTGATCAGCTTAATGAGATTATCAACGGAGATCGTGAACACACTCATTACCTGCTGTTGCAGATCGCTAAATGTATCATACTTTTTAATCACGAATGAGTTGTAGGACATTGCCGCCGCTTTATTCGGGAACATCTTTACCAACACTACTGTTTCCGTTCCGATTACCATAGTTTGGATCTGGTACTTTTCGAGACTGAAATACTGTTTGTTGAGGTTGGAGAGTTTAATTTTAAATGCGTTTACATCGCCCCTGTTTTGAGGGATAGAAACAACCCAATAATGTTCGGTACTATCGGCAACCTTATAAGCATTAGGATCAAATGTAACAACAGTAGAATCTTGTGCGGTTGTTGGGTTTTTTGCTTTCTCAATCGCATCCAGCATTGCTTTGGAAGAAGTCGCAACAGGATCTTCCGGGTACTTGGCTACCACCTGTCTTAATGCTGTTGCCAATGAATCAATGGAGTTTGTTTTTCCAATACACAGCGCGCGAATGTATGCAAACT
Source organism: Bacteroidia bacterium (assembly GCA_036405375.1). Taxonomy (GTDB): domain Bacteria; phylum Bacteroidota; class Bacteroidia; order B-17B0; family Aurantibacillaceae; genus JADJDM01. The sequence continues at coordinate 2,404 of DASWXS010000493.1, read as the reverse complement.
TTGCACTGAAATCATTTTTCGAATATTTACGTAAAGCCTCATTGCAGTTGGAGAGTGCCGGGCCGTATGCTTCCTTACTATACAACTCGTATGTTTTGGTATAGAATGCTTCCATCTCGCTCTTCTTCGCATTCACAGCGTTCGCAAAATTCGGATCCTTTATGATTTGTGCGTAATCACTTTCAGGGCATAAAGTAAGAATCACATTTTTACATTCATCCGCTTTGGACGTATTCTTTTCCTGCAGGTATACACGATACATCTGGTAATTACTTGCGCATTCAAATTCGTTTTTCGGGTAACGCTGGTTCATTTTCACGAACGTATTAATAGAGCGTTTGTTGTTGTTTAGCTGCTCACGGTATATTGTACCCAATGCATAGTAAGAGTTCAGGATCTTTTTATGAGCGCTGTCCTGCATGTCTTTGGTAATCGGAATGTCCTTTAAGTAATAAGCAACCGTTTTGGTATTTGTGATCACTGAATCTTTCTTGCCTTTTAAACTATCAGCACCTGCAACGGTTGTATCATTTCCTGTTTGCCACGGATCAACAGTAGATTGTTTGTTTGCCCTCCTCCAGTTGTCTTCGTTCTTACGCTGGTTTCCCCACTTTTTAATGAAATCGTTTACACCGAAGGCTTTTGTTTGCGGGTTGTAAAAATACCAGGCACCTGTGTTGGCAGAAGGCTGAAACCCATTGTTAACGGCATTTCCGTTATTATCGGGGTTTTGATTATCCGCCATCTGTTGCTCCTTTAACTCTTTTGCTTTTTCTTCCTCCTCTTCCTGTTTCTTTATCATTTTGCGGATGAAATCATTCCGCGAAGCAGTGTCCATAGTGGCTAGTTTTAATAAACTATCCTGTGCTTTAATTGTTGTAATATGTCCAACCAATACATCCAGACTTTTTTGTTTATTCACCACCGCTTTGTAAGCAGGATTATCTTCTTTCATAATTGCAAGCGTACTATCATAATAGGCTTTGGAAGCAGGGTAGTCTTCCCTGTCGAAGCTCATTTCAGCAATGCGCAGGAACGACTTCGATTTTTGAACCATGTTGATGGTGCTTTTTGCAACTGATTTTTTATAGTAGTCAAAAGCCTGGTCGTAGTTTTTATCTCTTTCTTCCAGCTGCCCCAATGTGTAATAGATCACATCCTGGTATTCGTCATTTTTAATGTCTTTCAGCATTTTAATGAGATCCAGCTTTAACCTTCTTGCAGATTCAGGCGTGTAATCAGCCAAAAGGGCAAGTTTCATGCGGGAATTGAACACCATTTCATATGCCGGTTTTTTGGCAAGTGTTTTCTTGTACTGTGTAATTGCTTTTTTATTGTCTTCCTGTTGTTCATACAATTGTCCCAGGATAAAATAAAAACGGGCTTTTGTTTTTTTATCTTTTGTATGAGTTATAGCGTCGGAAAGTTTTTTGATTGCTTCTTCGTGAAGGCCTTGTTTTATATAGAACTCAGCGTGCAGCGCTTCAAACTCTCCCTTAAACTGTTTTGGAAAATCTTTTTCGTTTTTGATCAGGTTAATGTAAGGTTCTGATTGTGAAAGAAGACCCATTTCGTTATAGGTTTTCACCAGCCACATCCAGGCTTCAAAACGTTCCTTACTTTTTTTGTAAGTGCTTGCAACGTAATCAAAGGTTTCAATTGCGGAGAAGAATTCGCGTTTATAAAAATGCGCTTTGCCTAAAGCCATCCATGCATTATCTATCCACTTAACGGCACCAACAACTTCCTGCTTGGTTTTTTTATCTTTAATCGCGTGTCGGGTAATACAAATCGAAGATTTTTTGATCACACGATCCATTTCAGGAAAAATCTCTTTCGAGGTTTCCTTGTCACCATAAATATAAACAGGCAACAGCTGTGTGTAATCGTCTTTGTGATTTTCTTCCAGCTTGGTAACTCCTTCTTTTAAACTTTCTTTTGCATAGAAATACACATTAAAACGCGAGGTCATATTGTGATACCCCCTGTTTATGAACTTGTTTTTGTACTGCGTACAGGAAGCAATAATAAACAGTCCAAAAAAGGATAAAAGGAACAGCTTAATGAGATATGTCGGTTTTTTGCTCACGAATCTTTACAGCCCGTTTTACGGGGATAACAAAAGTAAGCGTTTTAACGAAAAAACCTTCAGTTTATTGTTTTTTACATGTTTTTATGAGCGCAAAAACCATTTTTTTGACTCTTTTTTAAGATATTTACCCTCTTCTAAGTTTATTTACCAATTGGCATAGTTAAACAAAGCGTGCTGTGGATATGGAGATCAAGGAAAAAAAGAAACGACCTTTAAAAGAAAAGCTGAAAAATCGGTATCGCCTGGTGGTGCTTAACGATGATACGTTTGAAGAAAAGTTCGCTCTTCGTTCCACACCTCTTGGCTTGCTTA
>DASWXS010000492.1:0-6507 GCA_036405375.1 Bacteroidia bacterium | reverse complement strand
GCAAGAAAACCAACAAAGAAATGAAATTTAATATTCCATTGCCCTTTAAAACCTTCCGCTATTCCCCTGAACGCATATTTGAATGAATCAATTCTCTTCTTCATTGGCAGGATAAAATAAAAAATCAAATACCCTCACGCTAATGTACAAAAATACCATGAACAACACGGTGATGTAAGCGGTGTGCATAAAACAGTCAGGATTAAATATTGACCGGAGAATGGAATTCACCAGGTAAAACGGACTTGTAATCACATCCCAGCTGTTAAAGCGAAGTACGCGCCCCAGGTAAATCCCATACGAACTGGCTGCAATAATGGTAAATGTTGCCAAAGCCTGTAAACGTTCGGGTATCAGATCATAAAAGAGCTCTTTGAACTTGCGTATGGAAAAATAAAACAGCAGGATTCCCGAAAGTGCGTAACTACTTAATAACACAATATCCAGCCATCTTGTTTTAGCGGTACTGTGAAAATGGATAAAATCAGTTACCAGGTACGGAGCGTTGGGTAAAAAGGCCAGCCATACCAGTATAAGTATTCCGTTCTTTACATTTAAGCGTGGTTCTTTTTTTACTGTGTGGTTTATCAGCCAGTAAGGAATCCAGGCAAGGAACAAATTCCAGGTAAGGAAAAGAAAACTTAGTTGCTCTGTGTAGATCGCTCTGCCAATACTCAGGCAGATGGCAAAAGCTCCCAAAAAATAAAGAGCCTTTTGCCTGTTTAGTTGTGTGGTACTCATAATAAATTGATCTTAACTTTTGGTAGTTCTTTTTTGAGCTTTTCTTTTTGTTCCTTTGTTAGCTGTGCAGAATTATACAGGCTTAACTCTTTAAGATTGCCAAGTTTTTTGAGACGTTCAATATCCGCATCTTTTAACCCGGAATAAGTCAATTCTTCAAGTGAACTGCATCTTTCTATTCCATTTAATGAATTTATCCTGCAATTGGCAATGTTTAGTTTTTTTAAGCTCTTTTCGCACTTAAGCATCGAAAGATTGTTGATTCTTCCATTTGCAAGATATAGTTCTTCCAGGTTCGGCAGTAATTTCAGGGAATTATAGTCATCAATAGACTGATTATAATTCAGGTTCAGAATTTTTAATCCCGAATGCTTTTCATTAAAACTGATCTTTGTAAGCGTATTGTTATAAAGATTCAGCTCTCGTAAATTTTCATAATTTTCCAGGAAATCGGTGTTTTTCAAGTGGTTGTTTTCCAGGTCGAGCGCCTGCAATTGTTTGTACTCTGCAAGATTGCCGGCCATTTCCAACAAATTATCTTTCAAAACAAGTCGCTTGAGATTAGGGAAACGAAGACTGTATGTTTTTGTTTGTGGGTTGTAAATTAGAAGGTTTGCTAAAAGCATATGCTCATTTTTCTCCAGGCTCAGAGATTCCAGGTTTTCCAATACAGGGATCATCGAAAGATTTTGATCACAAACAGATGTTTGAGAATCGAGGCTCAGGTGTTTTAAAGAAGTAAGTTTAGGAAATCTGTCGAATAATGAAGCATTATTGATGCTTAATGTTTTCAGGTTATTTAACCGGTTTAATGCCGAAAAATCAGTCAATAAATTGCAATTGTTCAGCTCAAGTGAACTTACAGAAAGGCTTAGAGGAATACTGTTTAATGTTGTCATACTGTTGTTGCTCAATGCAAGATTTTCTACATTGCTGAACCGGCTTAACTCTGAAAGGTCCTGTAGTTGATTATTATCCATGTTCAACTCTTTTAATGAAGGTAATGCCGGCAATTCAGATAGCTTTTTGATCTTTGCAAAAGAAACATTCAATGAGTTAATATTTTTGAAGGATGAAAGGAATTCGAAACGATTTCCGGATGCACCACTTAAGTTCACTTCTTTTGCATTACTGAATACATTCAATAATTGCAGTGAATCCAGTTCCTGGTTTTTAAGATGAAGCGTTTCAATTTTTCCGGAACTGTTCAATAAATTTAATTGTTCCAATACATATGCGTTTCTCCTGTTCCACGACTGCCAACCTGGGTATTCGGCAATCTTCTTTAAGAAGTTGTAGGTTTTTACATCAGTCTCATCGCTGTTTTTGATATAATAATCGTTGCTGAATTCGGGTCCCAGTATAGAAGAGATTTCACCTTCCGTGCGATAAATGTCTTTTTTCGCCGAATCAGTATCAAATCCTTTTTGATTTTTCAAACTTTGCAGGTAAGGGATTGTTTGATCCGACAGGCTTAGTAAATATTTTTTATCCAGCTTTTGCAGCTTATCTGCTTTGCGTGAAATGTTGAACTCACAAATCACGCTGTCCCAATTGATGAATGAAGATAAACACAGGAATAAGAAACAACAGAATGCATTGGTACGAATCAGGTACCAGTTACTTTTTTTAGACAGGATTTTATTGAGTGTAAGGATCAAGCCAATTATTGCCAGGATCAAATAAACAAAAACACCAATTCGTTTATAGGTTAAATTAAACTCATCTACATAAATATAATTTCTCACGCTGGTTGAAATGATCATCATAGCATTCTGTAAGATCCACAGTGTTACAAGTACTTTGATAATCTTATTGTTCTTTTCAAAATTAAGTGCATTCCTGAACAGGAAAAGAATAATTCCTATCCCCAGTATAATAGAAAGGATAATCATACCAACGCCATTGTGTACAAACTGCGTGTGCGTAATTCCTTCAGGAAGTTGGTTCAGAATATAGAGATACATCACATCCAGTATATTTATAAAAACAAGCATGATGTTCAGCATTACAAATAAGAATACTCCTGCTGCTTTTTCGAATGACTTTGTTCCGAGTCCTTTATCAATAAGGTTAACAGGCAGGTTGTTTTCCCATTTATCGAGCATGCTGATGCGCTGTGGTTTTAGTAAGCCATACATAATAAAGAAACCGGCAATAGTAAAAAGTATCCAGGCACCACTGATAAAATCAAGGTTTATCTTTTCGGTGAATTTTTCAAAAAGAGGATTAGCACTTTTGTAAATAAAGAAGAAGATCAGAACCAGGATAATGGCAATGGAAGTAAACAGGAATTTTAATCCCGATTTGGATGCAGGTTTGTCGGAAGATTCTTTGTGACTGAAACGTTTAACTGAATTCAGGATAATGAACACATAAGAACCTCCAATCGAATAGATACTGTAAAATCCATTCAGTAGTACCGAAGAATTTTTATCGATGCTGTATCCGGAAAGCAACAGTAATGAACAAAGGTTTGCCCAAATGGCGAGATTAGAGTTGTGCCACATAATAAAAAACGACGTACTGATGGCAAGCGTAGCTGATAAGATCCACATCTTGTTTTTCCAGGTATCTTTATTGAGTAAGAGTAATGCAAGTGTGGTTACGATAGAAAATACAAGGAAGTTGACACCCGCGAGTTGACTATAAAATAGATAGCTGTAAGTGAGGGTTGCCGTAGCAAGTACCCAGTCTGTTTTTTTCATGATGTTTGTTTATTTAGTTTGTTGAAGAGTTTAACGATTTTGTAACCGATTATAATTAGTGTAGAACTATAATACCATATCAAAGTAATATCTGAAGACTGTAACAATAGTATTACCCAGCCGATAAAATGTAGTAACATAAGTATCCAGTAAATAAAGATGATAGTTGTATTCAAAGTTTTTCTTTTGTATTCATTTATTGATGTCAATAACTGGATTAATGCTATTACAGGGAGAACCAAAATATATAGTAATAATAAAGCTTCCATATAGCTGAAATTGAATAAACCGAATTCTCCGGTTCCTACTAATAGTAACATTATCTTGTTGAAATAGTTAATGATTTTGATTGTCTCCATGAAGTGTAACAGGATAACATTCCTGTAAAACACAACGCTATTCCTACAAAGAAGATCATCCAGTTGAATTGTTGTGGCTGGTATGTCTTCATTTCTTCAAAAAGGTTTTGCTCCGAGAATAAACTCCAGAGGTTAGATGAATTGGAATAAGTCAGTGAGAAATAATCCCACATAAAGGAGAAAATCACAATAACTACACCTCCGATCAGGAGCGACCATTGTTTGGCATTGATTACTACTTTTTTATTTTCTTCGGAGAAATAAATAATCATGTATCCCAGCAGGATCATTCCAAATGCTACAATACATGGAGCAATTACCGGTCCCGTCCATGGACAAGGGATCAGGAAAAGAATATCCCAGGTAAAGATGCTCTCCGGCCAGGCAAGTAAAACATAAAGAAATATATAATAGAAAATATCCCAGATTGCAAATGCAATGATGAAATAAGCAAAGCGCGTAAGTTTCGTTTTGCCCGCAATAATTCCGGCTCCAACCAACATGATTATGGTTGCAAATTCTCGCCAGAATTCTACTATCGCTATTTTCTTTGGAATTACAGTAAGCGGAAATTGGAACCCTTCAGGATAGTATAGTTCTCTCAAATAAACTACAACGGAAGTTTCCAGGAAGCCCATTGCAATAGCAAAAAGACTGATCCATAAAAGCGTTTTTTTTGTTGATGCATTCATGTTTATCGGATTAATTATTGGTTTTTAATTGCAGGTTTACTATCTCTTCACAATGAATTTCTTCGGAGGATTCCAGCTGTTTTATTTTTCGGTAAATAATAGTAAGTGGAATAAGTCCGATAATCCCAAAACAACAATCAATAACCTGGTGAAAGAAAGGAATTCCCCTGATCGGTCCACAAATAAAAGCAAGCGGAAATACAGCCAAACAAGCTATTATGCCTATCTGTACAATAAACTTATTCTTAACCGGATCTTTATACACGCCAATAAAGAACGATGCAATGATTAAATGTGCAAATGCCAGCCAATCAGTTCCATAAAGCACAACACTATCGGTATGGTCAACTGCTTCTTTCACTTGCATGATCCAGTTTTGAAATACTTCGGGAAACAGGTTTTTATGTTGCTGCATAATGTTCAATTCGGTTTGCAAAGGGAAAGCAGTGATTCCGCTCAATGCAAGACTGATTATGAAAAATACAGTCAGTCGTTTAATTGTTTTCAGACTTTTGGGTTCCATGATGATTAGTTTTAAAGGATTCGTACATTTTTTTTGGCAGGTATTGAATAGCGATCCGGTTTTCCGGTTTTTTGTCGAAGCAATAGAGCCATAACAGGAAGAACCATTCCAATGGTTTCATAAGTATATACAGCACATTGGCAAAACGTTTTTTCTTCGACCATTTGTTTACCTGTATTCCCATTGAATCATAGGTGTTGCGTACTAACTTATGTATGCGCGGAACTTTTTCTTCCATCCAGTTTTCGAAGGCATTGGCAATAAGCAGCTGTCGGTTCACCAGGATCTTTTCATTTTGTCTTAATCCCAGGCGGACCGGCTTCACCAGTTTTGTACTTCCGTTAGCTGCTATAGAACACAGGTAGTGATCGCCACCGCAATGGCACCCGCTGTGATTCGATAATAAAAAACCGCAGGATTCAGTAAACATGGAAATCATGGAGTCAGGTGCCTGTCCGAACAGTGTAAGTATGAATTGCATAAGCGCCAGCACAGGAGCGCATAACAGCAAAGCAATTGGAGTCTTCTGCCAGAAAGGAAGAAGAAATAAATTGGATATGCTTGCTATCACTGGCGACGAATAAGATTGCCGGCTGATCTGTTCCTGTTGGTATTTATGTAGTACAATAAATTCTTTTAATAAAAAAAGAAATCCAACCAGCGGAGCAATTAAGGGTAAACCAATAACAGGGAAAAGAACCAACAGTATATTGGCACCGAAATGTATTTGGAGCAGGAGAGAATAAGCGAGTCCCATTACAATACCAACAGGTAACAAAGCCAAAACGAAAGGTGAAAGATTCTTTTTGAAATAAGCAGAAATAAAATAACAGATCAGGGGCAGGAGATAGAGTGTAACTGCCGTTGGATAACTGTCTAATTCTATAGGATGTTCCTGGCAGGCATCATTACTTTCAATAAACCCGGCTATAGGTAAAATAATAAGCAGGAGAATTTCACTAATCAGCTTAAGAACGCCTCCGTTTTTTGCGATGTATAAATAAACCAGCATGCCTATTACTAAACCTGCCAGGATCATACCGAGTAATGCTGCTATTGCGATCATATTGTGTTATTTAAAAAGCACTTTGAATTACAAAGTAAATAATTAAAAAAAATCGAACCTAATTTCTGTCTTTTAAAAGTTTTTCAAGCGCGTCAAGGTGTTCATTAAATGCTTTGATCCCGGTTTTGGTAGCAGAGTAGGTGGTAAGCGTTTTCTTTCCCGCGAATTCTTTCTTTATATGCAAATAACCTTCCTTCTCCAGCGCCGTTACATGCGAAGCCAGGTTGCCATCTGTAAGGTCGAGCGTTTCTTTCATGGTGTTAAAATCAATACTGTCGTTCACCATCAGTATGCTCATAATACCCAATCTCACCCGGTTCTCGAATGCCTTATTTAAATTATGTATCTGAATTTTCAATTTATTAGCCTACAGATTCGTTAAACCAACAACACATTACTACTACCTTCTATCATATTT
>DASWXS010000491.1:0-2614 GCA_036405375.1 Bacteroidia bacterium | reverse complement strand
CCCGCCAGAAAGCCGGTGCTATAATCTGCTGCAAGAACAAAATTTGCAGGATTACCTGCTCCTGCAGTATTACGATAAAAACTAAGCCTGCCATTTGCATCACCGATCAACAGATCTATATCTCCGTCACCATCCCAATCGGCAGTAGTTGGTGCCATGTTTTTAAGTCCGCTTGCATTTAACCCTGCATAATCAGCATTCACCAGGTTAAAACGCGGGGCATTTACAGTTCCTGTGTTTTCCAGCAGAGCGATCTTACAATTGTATTGACTTACGGGAGCATAATAACCAAAATTACCAACCAGCAGGTCCATGTCGCCGTCACCGTCATAATCGAGTGTAGTAGGGTAGGCACCTTCCCCGAAATCAAGCATTTCGTCCTGCAAAAAAGTTCTTTTCACGAGAGTGAAATTAGGCGCATTATCTGCTCCATTGTTTTTATAAAGCCAAACTCCTTTATAGTTTTCAGAAGCCTGGATGTTTGGTGCAGCTATAAGGTCGCGCTTGTTATCGTTGTCAACATCAATAAAAAAAGTACAGGGGAACTGCTTCATCGTAACAGGATTTGTTCCGTTGGGATATAATTTTGTAGTAAAATCGAAATGAGCATTGGCAACACTTCCTGCATTACGGAAGTATTCGATGGAATCACAACCAATATCGCTTAATACAAGATCCTTGTCATTGTCGGCGTCCATATCAAGACATAAAAGGCAGGACCCGGAATGCAATACCTGGTCCGTTTTATTTTCTGCTACCAATTGATTGTAGCGAAGTAACAAAGGACAGGCAGGATAATTTAATGTACTTGCGCAATTGTTTTCCGAAGCATCACCCCAGCACCTGTCATATACATCAAATTCCAGGTAATCCAGGTTCCCGTGTCTTTCAAGACTCATGTTGCGGTGAAATTCCAAAAGCGTTCCACCCGCCTGGAATGTAAGTATATCCATGTCACCGTCATTGTCAACATCTGCAAAAGCAGGTAAAGCTACGGCAGATGTAACCGTTTGCGCAGTGTCGTATGCGGGGCTGATATCGTAATCAGATACAAGGTGCCAGCCATAATAAGTGAATGATACATTTCCCGGTGTTGAAGTGTTTTTATATGCACGAATTCCTCCAATACCTAAGGCATATGTGAAAAGATCTGCTTTTCCATCGTTGTTATAATCAAAAAAAACAGCCCATCCATTAATCTCAGGCGGGAAAGCTGTTTCGAATTGTGGTGCATGTGTATAGGAAGCTACTCCCGGAATATTATCATTTTTAAAAATACGGATCCTTTCGCCGCTTTTGTCGAATACAGCAATATCTTTCACACCATCCAGGTCAATATCAATGGCGCTCCATTCGGTGAAGTTGAATCCTCCTGCCCATGCGTTTTTTAACGGAGTTCCAAAGTTAGAGACCTTTATCGTATCCTGGCGTTCAAATACAGGTTGAGCATGCACAACAACACTTGCCAATAACAGTGATATAAAAACCAGTTTCTTCATTCAGCATAAATTTACGAAAATTTTATCACTTTATTTCCGGAGAGTGAAATCCTTTCTCTTCAGGGTTTTGGTACTATGTTGTATTGATATAACCTTAGTCCCGGACTTGTATAGTTTGCTGTTGACGAGTTCAATAAACGGATCACAGAATCAGCTCGTTCATCAAGAGTGATCAGCGTATTGATGTTGAAGCTATCCAGCTGATGGCGGATTTCTTCCGGTTTGATTACATCATAAAACAGGGCTCCAAGGTATTGTCCTTTGTTATAATAGATCATACCCTTAACAGGCCCCAGGCGTTTGTCCTCTTTATTGCAGATCCAAACAGTCCTTTTCATCTCTATTTGTTGTTTACTGTTCCAGATCGCTTCAATAATAGGTTTTTCAGGTAAGGTGTAAATGTATTCTTTGTATGCAGTAAACAGGTTCAATCCTAAAAAAAGGAATGCAATACAGGATACAAGCAATTTGTTTTTAAACAAGGGAAAACGGAACATGAGGATAACAGCTGCGATATAAAGCGAAAGGAGGCCCGGCCAGGTGTAGCGGTCCATAAAAAAGAAAGGAAGATAAAGTAAAATATTGCCTGTTAAAACCAGGAACAAACTATTGTTGTCTGTTACGTATTGCCTGGTTCCTTTCCTGTAAACAATAAAGGCACTAATAAACATCAATACAAATATGCTCCCTATATCCACGCCAAAAAACATACTGCGTGCGCTTTCCAGATTTTTAATAATGATCTTAAAGTAGTAGCTGCGGATCTCTTTAGGATCCATTCCTTCCCACGAGAGATAGGATTGATGGGTTTGCTCTACAAAGGCGTCGAATGCATCGGCAGGAACCGGTTCGGTTAATGTACCCAGGTGATAGGGGCTTCCTACTTCTCCATAAATACCAGGAGTAATGCGTGGCGCATTTATTTTGTAATTGTGCTCCGAGCTTGTGCCCATGGTAAAAGAGCCATGCTTTTTGGAGACCAGGCAGATCCATGGCGTGCAGAATAACAAAACAAAAAATGCGATCAGGCAGTTATGCAGCAAGGATCTTAAATTCCATTGTTTTTTTTCGAGAACAAATTTTCCTGTTACAATGAAAATGAAAAAATAAAGTCC
>DASWXS010000490.1:0-2649 GCA_036405375.1 Bacteroidia bacterium | reverse complement strand
TTTGGCAGCACCAGAATAGGTTTTCCACTGGTATCCGAAATCACTTAACACAGCGCTTATAACGAACTGTCTCTTTTTGTTTTTGTAAGTAAGCCCGGCGTCAATTGCGTTTCCTAACGATGAGTAAGTGTAGTATTTTGAAAATATAGTTTTAAGGCTAATTCCCCAGGTAAAGGAGGAATCCATATCGCGGGCATAGGATAATGCAAAATTATAATCGTTTGCCCTGAAAGTTCCCTGGATCTCGCCATATTCGTCCGTTTCCTTGAATTTTCCGTACCCTACATTTTGCAAGGAAGCAGCAAAGTGGCCAATGCTGTCGAAACTATGTGCATATATAGCATGCAGGTAATTGATGTCTGCAATGTAATTGATGTAACTCAAACTTAATTGATTGCTCATTCCTTCATTAAGAGAGGCAGGGTTTTGAGCTACCAGGTTTACATCATCATCTTTTAAACCGATTGTATTTCCGGCAAGAGCAGCCGTTCGCGCGGGCACAGGAAGGTTCAGAAAAGAATATATGCTTTGCCCACCGGTTTGTGAAAACCCGATGGTAAATAACAAGCATAAAGCCAGTGAGGATATGATTCTGCCAGGCACCATTTTCTTAACGAGCTCTAAAGATAATTATTGTAAAAGGAAATAAAAAATTGGCAGGTAATTACCGCTTAATCTTTTATGATGCCTGATTTTAATAGGTCGTTGAAGAAAATACGCTGGTCTTTATAGATTGCAATAACAAAAGCATCCTTGATACCTTTTTTTCTTGCTTTCGCACAAAGTGCATTTGCTTCGTTTATGGTTTTAAGTTCACCCATTGTAAAGCGGGTAATTCCATCGTGATATACTTTTCGCAGCACTTTTGGAAGCCCAATGATGCTGGCATAGTTGAAGTTTTCAATAAATTTATAGGCACCGATCTGAACACGGTAATCAAGACTGTCAACAACTTTGTCTCCATACCTTTTTACGAATTCATCGAAAGTGATATTTGTTTTCGTCAGATCATCCGAACGGATCTGTGCAGAATCAAGTTTCGGCATTTTTGCATCCAGGTATGCTTCGGTATAAAGCTGTGCATTCATTTCAATCCGGGCGAAAGAATCAATTAAAGCAGTGGAAAGCGTTTTTGTAAGCGAAACATTTTTGAACGAATAAGTAATTTCAAATTCATTTCCAGAAGGAAGATTCACCAGGTAATCACCGGTACTGGCTTCTGCCTGTATATTCGAATAATCTTTTCTGTATACCTTGGATTTTATATTGATCCCGGCTTCTATGGGTTTATCGTTGTAAGTCACAATTCCCGTAACTAACACAAGCGCTGTAGGTTTTCCAAACATACCCGGCTCAGCTGTGTAAATGTCCTGCTGACCCATTCCTCCTGGTTTCTCAGACGAATAATAACCTTTCTGACCGTCTGATGAAACAACATAGAATTTATCGTCACCAACAGTGTTTATTGGTTTTCCCACATTGAATGGTTTCTGCCATTTCCCGTTTTTCATTTCACTTCTGAAAATATCATACCCACCAATTGTATTATGGCCAGTTGAGGCGAAAAAGAGTGTTTTACCATCTGAGTGAACGTATGGCGCATCTTCATCAAATTTGGTGTTTATCTCCGGGCCAAGATTTTTCACTGCACCCCAGCTTCCATCAGGCATTAACTGGGCAAAATAAATGTCGCTTCCGCCCATACCCCCCGGGCGCTCACTCGAAAAATAAATTGTTTTCTGATCAGGAGATAAACAAACGCTTCCTTCCCATGCATTGGAATTAATACCTTTTACTTTTTCAGGCTTCGACCAGGATGTACCTTCTTTTTTACTTTCATAAATATCTCCATTGCCGGCATTGATATTCCTGTAAATAAAAAGCCGCTGTCCATCCTGTGAAATGAAAATCGCAGCATCATGACCATTGGTGTTTATTGCATCAATGCCAAATGGTTCTGACCATTCACCGCGCGGGCCTTTGTATGAAATAAAAACATCTTCGAAATAAATTCCTTTCTTGTCATCTTTTTTTCCGGGAATTACCTGTTTGCCACCTTTTGATTTTTCGCCGCGATACGTAAATACCATGAAACGTTCATCAGATGGGAAAATAGGGCAATACTCAGAACCTTTGGTGTTAACAGGCGCTCCAATGTTCGTTATCTTCGCGAGGCTTGATTTGTTAGTGCTTTCCTTAGCATTTTTACAAATGGTGATTTGTCTTTTTACCTCCTGTTGCAGATCTTCTTTTAAAGGGTTTGCCAGGTATTTTTCAAATTGTGTAATTGCTTCGTCATATTTCTCAGCTTCCAGGCATGCCTTGCCCAAAAAGTAGTCATAGTCGGCAAGTTTGTTTTTGATGGTTTCTGCCTTTCTTATTTTGGCTTCACTGTTTTTTTGGTTTTCTGCGTCGTAAGCATAACAAACTCCCAGTAGATAGGATAGGTAGAGATTATCCTTGTTGGATTTTAACAACGTGTCGTAAAGAGGAAGAGCTAAAAGGTATTCGCGGTTATTGAAATAGTTATCAGCAATAGTAAGATTTGCACCATCTTTTTGTGATAGCTTCTCCATTAATTCCTCTTTTAATTCTTCATTTGTTTGAGCAAAGGAAGTATAGGAAATGAGAATTATAAGTAGGGATAAG
>DASWXS010000489.1:0-2124 GCA_036405375.1 Bacteroidia bacterium | reverse complement strand
CGAATTTTCCTCTTATTCAGAACACTCTGTAAAACACCAACCAAACTCACACTCATCACTACAAAGGTTGTTGCATTCGTAAATACTGGTTGAAAATTTGTAAGGAAAGCTATACCTAAACTCAGTTCAATAAAAGCATAGATAAATCCGTAAGCTCTCCATCTTTTCGCGATAATATCATACGTAGAGTAACTATCTGCAAAACCCTGAAGATTGAGAATTTTGAAAAACGAGAACGCTAAAAAGAATCCTGCCATAAAAGTTTGCATCCACCTCATCCATGAAAAGGAACTATCTGGGATCTGAACTAAAAAACTTATTCCGGTGATAAACACAAATAGCAAGAGAACCGGCTTATAAGTTTGAAGCCATGACTTTGTCTCCTCTCCCATAAAATGAGGAATATTTTCCCTGATTTCTGCAATCTGATATTTCGTTCCCTTGAGGGCAGCCTGCAGAGTTGGAGTACTTATGTGTTTTTGCATAGTAATTTCTGCCTCGCCAGCCCGCCAGTTTACCCTGGCATCTGTAACTCCTTCTATTTCTGCAAGAATTTTTTGAACCTTGGCCTGGCAGCTGTCGCAGGTCATTCCGGTTATTTTGTACGAGTGTGTCATTGTGTTAAATATTTTATAACACAAAATTACTGCCTGTATTACTGAAGCAGTTTATGGAATTTTTGAAAGGATTTGTAAGATTTACAGTTCTTCGATGTTTTTTCGCTTATGTTCCTTTAAAGCCTTAAAATGCGATGGCGTTAAGCCGGTAACCTTTTTGAACTGTCCCGAAAGATAAGCTACGCTGCTGTAGCCCAATTTGTCGGCTATTTCCGAGAGCGTAAATTCATCGTAAACCAATAATTCCTTTATCTTTTCAATGCGTTGGGCGATGAAATATTTTTCAATAGTAGTTCCCTCTATTTCTGAAAACAGGTTACTGAGGTAGGTATAATCATAATGGAGCTTGTCTGCAAGATAATCTGATAAGTTGGTTTTAATTCCATCATCTGAGTGATGGATTAGCTTAACAATATGATTCTTGATTTTTTCAATAATTCTGCTCTTCTTGTCATCAATCAACTCAAAACCGTATTGTCTTAAACCTAAATTAAGTTTATCCAACTGTTCTACAGTAGGCTCTTTTGACACTTCGATCTCCCCAAGGTCCACGCTTAAATATGGAATACCTGCTTTTTCAAGTTCGGAAGTAACAACCATCCGGCATCGACTACAAACCATATTTTTGATGTAAAGCTTCACTTTGCAAATATACGGATTGAAAAATAGAAGGCGTCAGACAATACGTGTATAAACTTTTAAAGTTCCTCCGAATTAAAAAGGCGTCTCTATGGACGCCTTTTGCATTTAGTTACGACAGGAAGGGAAACATATCATTGTATTACTCTACGCGATCTGGATGCTTTCAATTCCTTTTTGTAAAGAAGTTGCCTGTAGTTCGGGATTTCTTAAGCCATTTGCACGAACCACTGTAATATCTGTAATCCCAAGCCAGCCTAAGACTGCTTTCAGAAGAGGTACTACAAAATCATACGATTGATCGGGGCTATCTTCTGTATAAAAACCTGCTGACGAAAACGCAAGATATACTTTCTTATTTTTTACTAAACCTTCAATTCCGGTTTCACTGGCACGGAATGTTACGCCCCTTCTGACTATGTGATCAAGATAGGTTTTTAAAGTAGAAGGAATTGTGAAATTGTACATTGGCGTATCAATGACAATAATATCCGATTCCTTCAATTCCGCGATTGCTTCGTCAGAGTATTTAACAGCTTCCTTTTGATCGTAGGTGTGATCTTCGGATGGAGTAAAGAATGAAGCGATAAGAGTTTCATTCAAATGTGGAAGTGTATTCGTAACCAGGTTTCTTTCTGTTACAATACAATCGGGATGTTTTTCTTTGATCTTTTCTATAATAGCATTTCCTAATTTTATGCTTACAGAGGCCTGTCCACGTGGACTTGAGATAATTCGTAATACTTTTTTCATATTTCTGATTTTTTATGGGATAAAAGTATTTACATTTGGTAACCAAAAGTTAGTAGTAAACAAAAGGTTAGTGGTTACCTACAGTATAGCGATGATAAAACAAGCGAAGAAAGAA
>DASWXS010000488.1:0-14423 GCA_036405375.1 Bacteroidia bacterium | reverse complement strand
AATTCCGGAAGCGTTGTTGACATAAAACAAACACTTATTAAGTATATTCGATAAATGAGAGCCGTATTTCCCATCATTATTTTTGCCCTATTTGTACTTTGTGATTTCTATTTTTTCCAGGCAGTAAAAACCATTATCCGTGATCTTCCACAGCAAAGACAAAGCCTTATAAAGATCATTTAC
Source organism: Bacteroidia bacterium (assembly GCA_036405375.1). Lineage (GTDB taxonomy): Bacteria > Bacteroidota > Bacteroidia > B-17B0 > Aurantibacillaceae > JADJDM01. The sequence goes on along the minus strand of DASWXS010000488.1, from coordinate 14,240 downwards.
TGGTCGATCAGTATCCTGGGTATTGTAGTGTTCCTGCTCATGATGATCTTCCCTGCATTGCGCATGAATAAAACCTTTACGACTTATATTTCCCCTGTATTTTTCATCCTTGGAATTGTAAAAGTTTTGGGTGCAGTTTTTCTGTTTGTAGAAGATATCACCCGCGCTATTCGCTACCTTATTGAAGTAATCAGGACCAAAACTTCAGATGCACCGGTAACAGAAGGAGCACGTATCAGCCGGCTTAAATTTTTCAGTTATGTATCGCTTACCTTTGCAGCTGTTCCCTTTGTTTCATTTATGTACGGTATTTTCAGGGGTGCATTCCGATATACTATACACCGAAGCACCATCAAGTCGCCAAAATTACCTGTAGCATTTAATGGCTTAAAAGCAGTGCACATTTCAGATATTCATACCGGCAGCTTCAGGGATACCAAAGCACTTGAAAAAGCATTTGAGATCATCAGCAAAGAAAAGCCCGATGTTATATTTTTCACCGGCGACCTGGTAAATAATATCTACACTGAAACAGATGGTTTTATTGAAACCTACCAGAAACTAAAGGCTCCGCTTGGTGTGTATTCTATTTTCGGTAACCATGATTATGGAGATTATATTGAGTGGGAAAGCCATGAAGAAAAGCTGCGTGGGCACGAATCATTAAAAGAGGTGCACAAAAAAGCAGGATGGCGATTGTTGTGGGATGAGTTTGTGGAATTGGAAAGAAATGGAGAAAAGATCGCTTTGCTTGGTGTGCAAAACTGGGGAGCGAAAGGATTTGCAAAATATGGTAACCTTTCCAAAGCATATAAGGGATCAGAAAATTATCCGTTTAAAATATTATTGTCACATGATCCTTCACACTGGGACCACGAGGTAACGGGTCGTTTCAAAGATATTGACCTTACCCTGAGCGGGCACACGCACGGATTCCAGTTTGGAATCGAAATTCCGGGAGTGAAATGGAGTCCTTCCAAATACATTTACCCGCACTGGGCAGGTTTGTATAAAGACGGAGAGCAATACCTGTATGTAAATCGTGGACTTGGATTTTTAGGTTATCCCGGTAGAGTAGGCATCTGGCCTGAGATCACGGTGCTGGAGTTTGAGAGAGGATAAATTGTTTAGAGTTTAATTGTTTGATGTTTAAAGGCAGTTTTTGAATTCAGTCAATAAACAATCAAACAACCAAACGTTAAAACATCATATTAATTCCCATCTCCGCCAAAGTACTTCTCTTCGATAATATCGGCATTATTAGCCACTTCGTAAATGGTTTTGTCCAGTAGCTCTTCTGATGCAAATTCGAGTGGCAAACCGGCCTGGCAAACAATAGTTTCCGTATCGCTTCCATCCGCTTTTTTATCGTTTACAATAGCTAGCGAACTTACGTTTCCATAAGCAGCTTCTTTCAGGATATTGTATAAGTTGATCTTTGCAGAAGCCTCACCGCAACGGCTGTTCATATAAATTGCAGGTTGGCCGTAATATCTTTCTTTCATTTCCCAGATGTACACATTCTGGAAACGCCATTTGTCTTCACCAATTTTTATCGCTACGTCAATTTTAAAAATGTTTGGAGAGATCTCCTCCAGTTTATACTTCCACTTAGTGGAAATATTGGTTAAGCTTTGTTTAAGATCAAGCATGTTATAAAAGGATTAAAATTATAATCAAATATGCATTTTTTATTGAATCTTTCAAATCCCGTTAAGTAAATTATTTCCCGTGAAATCCCCACCGGGCATATGTTCAAAACGTGGCTTAATTTTCCGGTTTATCCTGTAACCAGAACCGTTATTTTTATTAAATTAGCATTTTATTTTTAACACGAAATCCCCGAAAATTAATGGATTATAACACACAGCTTCCCAGGATGATCATTCCTGAATATGGCAGAAATATTCAAAACATGATCAATCACTGTATCACTATAGAAGACAGAGAAGAAAGAAACCGTTGCGCACGCGCTATTATTATGGTTATGGGGCAGTTAAACCCTCACTTGCGCGATGTAGCTGACTTCACGCATAAACTCTGGGATCATTTGTTCATCATTTCCGATTTTAAACTGGATGTAGATTCTCCTTACCCGGTGCCAAGCCCTGAAAAACTGGATACCAAGCCGGAACCCGTGAGCTATCCTAATGGAAAGATCAAATACAAGCACTACGGAAAAATCATTGAAGATATCATTACCAAGGCGAAGGAATATGAAGAAGGGCCGGAGAAGGAAGAGCTGAAGCGTACTATTGCCAACAACATGAAAAAATCATACATCAGCTGGAATTCAAAAGATCTGATGTCGGATGACCTGATCCTGAAACAACTTCATGAGTTATCAGGCGGTGCTCTGAAAATGGAGGAGAATACACAGTTGAGCAATATGAACGACCTCGTGAAACGCCATCACCAGAATCAAAACCAGGGGCAGAACAATAACCGCAACAAGCACCATAAGAATAAGCATAAGCACAACAATAATTTCAAACGCAACAATAACAACAACCGATAAAAACTAATTTATGATTTTTGAAGTAACCGGAGGTAAACGTTTAAAAGGAGACATTATTCCGCAAGGAGCCAAAAATGAAGCACTGCAAATTATTTGCGCTGTTTTACTCACCAAAGAAAAAGTTGTTATTGGAAACATACCCGAAATTGTTGACATCATTAAACTGATCGACCTGCTCAAAGACCTGGGTGTAAAAGTTGAAAAATCAGGACATGAAGAATATACTTTCCAGGCTGATGATGTGAATGTAGATTACTTGGTTTCCCCCGAATTCAAAAAGAAAGGCGGAAGTTTACGTGGTTCAATAATGATCGTTGGCCCCTTACTGGCACGTTACGGAAGAGGTTATATGCCAAAGCCGGGTGGCGATAAAATCGGAAGAAGAAGAGTGGATACGCACTTCCTCGGATTTGAAAACCTGGGAGCGAAATTCAACTACGATGAAGAAAACGAATTTTTTAAAGTAGAGGCAACCCGTTTAAAAGGTGCATATATGTTGCTGGATGAGGCTTCGGTAACCGGTACTGCCAATATTGTGATGGCAGCTGTGTTGGCGGAAGGCACAACCACTATTTACAATGCAGCATGTGAACCCTACCTGCAACAGCTTTGCAAAATGCTGAACAGGATGGGAGCAAAGATCTCGGGGATTGGCTCTAACTTACTTACCATTGAAGGCGTTGAACAATTAAACGGTACAACACATCGCTTGCTGCCGGATATGATCGAGATTGGCTCGTTCATTGGTTTAGCTGCAATGACCCAATCAGAGATCACCATTAAAAATGTTTCGTATAATGATCTTGGAGTTATTCCGGGAGTATTTCAGCGTTTGGGAATACAGATGGAATTGAAAGGAGATGATCTTTACATTCCTGCACAGGAGCATTATGAAATTGATACCTACATCGACGGTTCTATATTAACTATTGCAGATGCTCCATGGCCGGGCTTTACACCTGACCTGATCAGTATTATTTTGGTTACAGCCATCCAGGCACGTGGAAATGTATTGATCCACCAGAAAATGTTTGAAAGCCGCTTGTTCTTTGTAGATAAGCTGATCGATATGGGAGCAAAGATCATTCTTTCCGATCCGCACCGTGCAGTGGTGATGGGACTGGATAGGAAGAACCAGTTGCGTGCTATTCAAATGGCTTCACCCGATATTCGTGCTGGAGTTTCTTTGTTGATTGCGGCAATGTCGGCAAAAGGAAAGAGCACTATTTTTAATATCAACCAGATCGATCGTGGCTATCAGCACATTGATACACGTTTGAATGCTATTGGTGCAGAAATCATCAGAAAATAATACAATGAAAAAAATACTAATCAGCACACTTGCTATCGCTTTTTTTGTTGTCTTCTGTTCATTCAGCGGATGTAAGGGAAGTGAGAAAACCACTAAAACAAAAGAAACAGCTCAAAATTATGATGCACCTGATAGTATTCCTATCGGTTTAAAGATCGGGCAGCGCGCACCTGAACTGGAGTATAACAACCCGAATGATTCACTCATTAAACTATCTTCTCTTAGAGGATATTATGTATTGATAGATTTCTGGGCAAGCTGGTGTGGCCCCTGCAGGATGGAAAATCCGAACGTGGTTGCTGCTTATAACAAGTATGCAGATGCAAAATACAATTTCGGAAAAGGATTCAGGATATTTAATGTTTCATTGGATCAGAATAAAGCATCCTGGAAAACGGCTATCGAAAAAGATAAGCTGAACTGGCCTTACCATGTAAGCGATCTTAAATACTGGGGCTCGGCAGCAGCGCAAAAGTATAATGTAAACTCCATTCCAACCAACTGGCTGATAGACCCACGTGGTGTTATTGTAGCAAAAGGATTGCGCGGCGCATCGCTGGAAGCAGAGTTGGAGAAACTTATAAAGAAAGAACCTGTAAAATAGAACACAATGAAACTCAGACATTTTTTCACATTGTTTCTGTGCTTTGTTTCTGTTATTAATGCACAGGCATTGAGAGTGGGAGACAAAGCTCCTGATTTTACTTTAACCAATGTAAAAGGCGAACAGGTAAATCTGAAAGAATTGCTGAAAGAACGTTATGTGTTGGTGCATTTCTGGTCGGCTACAACCATCAAAAGCCGGGATAAACACAAGTTTTTAGATAAAATTGCTGCAGATAATAAAAATACCAAAATGGGTAAAGCGCAAGGTTTGGTTGTATTGTCTGTCTGTCTCGAGCAACTGAAAGAGCCATGGGAAATGGCAATTGCAAAAGATGGAATGAATAACATGGAGAATGTGTGGGATAAAAATGGCTTTTACTCACTCATTGCAAAAAGCTATGAATTATTAAAGGTTCCTTCTGATTTCCTGGTTACCCCATCAGGCGTTATTGTTTTGATGGACCCCACCGAGCAGCAACTTCAATCCAGGATCAATGAGCTGAAAAAAGAAGTGCCGAAGCCGGTGGATATGTTTGCAAAGCTATTATATGGTGCACCTAAAAATATGAAGCCGCTTGTGCATCAAAAAGTATTTTTGATTTCAGGCACAGATACTATTAAAGTTGCAGAAACAGACGATTATGGCGATTTTGAATTTAAGCAGGTAGTATTGCAGGGAACTGAATTGTCGGTAGGCAAAACAGATGAAGTAAACGCCACTGATGCTTTATTCCTTGCGCAACAAAATGGCTTGATCGTTTCTAAATTCAACCGCACCGCAAACGGTTTTAACTACAAACTACTTGAAAAAGATGTAGTGAAGCTGGTGGAAACAGAAGAAGCCGATCCGGGAATGAAGCTGGATCTTTTCAGTAAATCGAAAGACAAAGAGCTGATGATTGTTGAGAATATCTACTATGCGAGCGGTGATTTTAAAGTATCTGAAAAAACCGCTAAGCTGTTGGATAAAATTGCTGCAACCATGAAAGCTACAGCAACCCTTAAGCTGGAAGTATATTCGCATACCGACGCTAACGGGGAAGATGCAGCGAACAAAGCATTATCCGAAAAACGCGCAAAAGCGGTGGTTGATTACCTTACCTCAAAAGGCATTGATAAAGCACGTCTTAAATCTTCGGGTATGGGTGAAACTAAAATTCTGAATCGTTGCGCTAACGGAGTTAAATGTTCCGAAAAAGAAAATGAACTGAACCGCCGGACCGAGTTTAAGTTTATTAAGTAAGCATGACGAAAACTGAATCTGAAATAAGCCCCGGGGCCGGATTCAAACTACTTTTTATTTTGCTGATCTTCAGTTTTTATAAAACTTCTGCGCAGGATACACTAATCTTTAATGGTAAAACCTATAATCAGGTTATTTATTATGATGATACAGCGGCAGTGAAGATAGCCGGGAACTATATGCCGGGAACAAAGATCAAGAACGGTGAATGGCTTTGTTTTTATAAAAATGGACAAGTAAGTGCACGCATGTATTTTAAGAAAGACCTCGCCCGGGGCGAGTGGACCTGGTATGATCAAAACGGGGAAGTTGCGCGTAAAGAAGTTATGAAGGAGAAAAATCCTGATCGTTTCCGGATCTTTGAGTCAATAGATCAACGCGAAGCCTGGTTTGATATCCTGGAGCTGATCCTGTGCATTGCTTCGAAAGGAAGGTGTTAAGATCTGTTCCCGTCTAAAATATGTTAATTCCCCCCGTCCTCTAAAAATTGTCACTTTTTTTATGTAATTTCATTATAACAAGCATCAGAAGGTAGTAATCAAAAACCAACAAAATGAAACAACTCGTACTTCCGGCACTTTTTTGCGCTGCGCTTACAACCTCCATCACCGCGCAAACCATTTCAGATTTCAAAACATATAAAACACAAAAAAGCGGGGCATTGGATGCTCAGCACCTGTTCGAAACACTTATTGGTGAAGGTGTAGTTCTGAAAAGTTTTACCATTACCAAATCTCCTTCCGATGAAGCCTATGGTTTTTTTGAAGATAAAAAGTCCAGCCTGGGTATGAGCAAAGGGATGATTATGACAACTGGCGGCATCACCGCACTTTGTTCGGGTAACACTTCCCAAAGCATGTCGAATATGACGCATGCACGAATAGAGGAAAGAAACTATAAATACAATACCGGAACGCCATGTCCTGATTTGGAAAAACTACTTCCTACCGGCCAAAAAACATTTGATGTGTGCTACATCGAAATGGATATAGTCCCAACTTCTGATTCACTGAGTTTTAATTACGTATTTGGTTCGGAAGAATACGATGAGTTTGTTGGTTCCAATTACAATGATGTATTCGCTTTCTTTATTTCCGGTAAAGGAATAGACGGAGAGAAGAACCTGGCTGTTGTTCCCGGAACAAACACACCCGTAAGTGTTAATACCATTAATAATGGTAAACATGAATATGGCTCAAGGATCAATGCATCCAATTCTTCTTATTACCGACGTAACGACCAGGGAATGATTCCTATCGAATACGACGGACTTACCAAACTAATGGAAATCCGCCAACCGGTTACACCTTACGAAACATATCACCTGAAACTGGCTATAGCCGATGTGTCTGATGATTCGTACGACAGCGGTGTTCTGATTGAGGGAAAAAGTTTCGTGTCATATGAAAGAACTTATAATGTATTGTATGGAAAGAACAGCGAAGAAATTGAAACAGGATATAAAACGCTTTTGACCAACCTGGTAAAGGAATACAAAAAACACCCTGCCGGAAAGATCATGGTTACGGGTCATACCGATAATGAAGGAGAAGGAGAACTGAACGAAAAACTTTCGTGCGAACGTGCGCAGGGAGTTGTTGACTATTTGGTTGCGAAAGGAATTCCTTCTTCACGTATCATTATGAACTGTAAAGGTGAAACACAGCCCCGTTATTCTAATAATACCGATGAAGGTAAAATGTTGAACCGCCGGGTAGAAGTGAAGATAGGAGGAAGCCTGGATGAGTACGAAAAGAAAAAAGCGGAAGCTGATCTTGCTATCACTCCTGAAACAAAATTGTTGAGCAACTTCCCGAATCCATTCAGCGAGTCAACAACAATTGAAGCTTACATTCAAGCGGAAGTGAAAAGCGCAACGATTGTTATTACCGACTTGAATGGTAAAACCATCAAAACTATTTACCTGCTGGAAAAAGGAAAAACCAGCACTTACCTGGATGGAACTTCTTTAACCAATGGAACCTATGTTGCCACACTTGTAACAGATAATAAAGTGGTAGAAAGTATTAAATTACTCGTAACACACTAATATAAATCCTGATTAATAGGTAGAATCCCGGTTAAGAAATTGATCGGGATTTTTGTGTAGAGTTGAATGGAGACTGTGGTTGAAAACGAAAGGAAGTCGTTTAAAGTTCTCGACTGCGCTCGAACTGGCATTGGACGGGTTATAGTGTCACTTCGAGCGCAGTCGAGAAGCGACACTATCTAAAACATTTGCTTAATTTTAATTAATGAGAACCGTAAAATTCTTATATGTATATATACTGAAATGTTCGGATGGTACTTATTATACCGGTATTACTAATAATCCGGGAAGAAGATTGATGCAACATAATATGGGTATAAAAAAAGAATCATATACATTTACTCGAAGACCCCTGGAAATGGTTTATTGCGAATTATTTACCGATTTCAATTTAGCTATTGAATGGGAAACCAGGATAAAGAAATGGGGTAAAGTGAAAAAAGAAGCTTTGATAAATGAAAATTGGGAAAAGCTGAAAGAAATGTCGGTTTGCAAAAATGTTACCAGTCATTTGAATGAAATGCGAAGACTAGTGGAAAAATCAAAAGACTTTACTAATTTATAGTGTCAGTTCGAGCGCAGTCGAGAACGGCACCGAAGATACTGCTACAAATGTTCTCGACTGCGCTCGAACTGACAATTCGGTGTGATCTCGCAATGGAAATAGAAGCGTTAAGAAGACTCTGGAATATGTTATAACTAAAATTGAAATGATTTATTAGTGTCAGTTCGTACGTAGTCGAGAAGTGGCACTATTCTGTACCTATCGCTTCACCATTTTCATCATTTCCATTAGTTCATTTGTTCTCTCAGGCGATATGGTAATATTTGTTCCATTCTTTAAAACAACATAACCTCCGTCTGACTTTACATAATCGCTGATGAACTGAATGTTAACAAGGTATGATTTATGGCAGCGGAAGAATCCATTATCCAGTGTTAATACTTCTTCAAAGTTTTTTAGAGTACGACTCACGATCAGCTTAGTACCATCTGTAAAATACATTTCAGAGTATGAGCTGTCTGCTTTCAGATACATGATGTCTTTTACTTCAATGAACTTGATGGAATTGCCTGAAGGAACTGCTATACGCTGACTAAGGGATGAGTTGAAATTCTCTTTGAGCACTTTATAGTCGAGCTGGTTTTTACGTTGTTTACTGCGGTAGCGTTCAACGGAAGATTGCAATTCTTCCAGCTCAATAGGTTTTAAAATATAATCGATGGCAGAAAGTTTAAATGCTTTGATTGCATATTGATTGTATGCAGTAGTGAAAATAATATCGAAGTTCACTTCGTTCTCATTAAAGAAATCGAGTAGCTCTAATCCACTGTGCCCGGGCATTTCAATGTCCAGGAATACCAAGTCAGGATTATGCTTTTTTATGGCTTTAACGCCTGAAGGAAGATCAGCGCATTCACTCAGTATTTCTATGTCCTTAATGAATTCATTCAGCATTCCTTTTAACAGAATGCGCGCTCTTTCTTCGTCGTCTATAATAATTGCTTTTATCATCTATATTGGTATTTTAACGATCACAGTTGTCCCCGACGCCTGCCCGTTATCGTCGTGTTTATCTATAATGCTGATTCCAACTTTATTTTCTTTTCCCTCATTTAGTATTTCCAATCGTTTACTGTTTGCTGAGGTAGAGAATGATTCATGCTTGCCTTCTTTTATCCTGTTCAACTCACCTGCTTTTTTTCTCCCGACACCATTGTCATCTATTGTCACAAAAAGTTCACTGTTTTTCAAGTTAAATTCAATATTCAGCTGCTTCTCTCCTTTTTTGTGAAGTAATCCATGTTTGATCGCATTCTCTACAAATGGTTGAATGATCATAGAAGGAATCCGGATCATATCTGTTTCCAAACCACCAGCTTTGATGGAAAAGTTCAGATCGTTGCTGAACCGCACTTTTTCCAATTCCAGGTATAAGGTTAAAGCATTTATTTCCTCGGTAAGCGGAATGGATTCTTTTCCCGACATCTCAAGGATAATACGCGTCAGTTTGGAAAACTTGGATAAATAATTTGCTGCATTCAGTTTATCATCTGTGAAGATATATGATTGTATTGTATTCAAAGCATTATAAAAGAAATGAGGATTCATTTGTGCTTTGATCGATGTGAGCATAGATTGATTCAGGTTTTTTTCCAATTCTATTTTTTGAATAAGTAACAGGTTTCTTTTCTTCAGAATTCTTGTTTGCCACCTGGAGTAAATTATAATGATTGCACTAAGAAAGATAAAGCAGGTCATATAAAACCACCACTGTTTCCACCAGGGTGTGGAAATAGAAAATGCAAGATGTGTATTGGCAAGGATCAATCCGTCTAATCTGAAACGTATTACATAATCACCACCAGAAAGTGAGGCCAGTGTTAAAGAACGATTGGTTACCGGTAATTCTTTCCAGCCAAGGTTGTTGATGCTATATTCCAGCTTATGTTGCTCAGGGCATTTGTAATCAATAAGAGAGTAGGAAATTTCCATGTCATTCTCATCTGTACCTAACCGGTTACCGTTAAGCTCACCAAATACTGAATCTCTTATTCGAATAGAATTAATATAGAAACGGGATTGATTTTCTTTGACATTTATAATGTTTAAACTGCCGGTTAATAAACCGACATCAGTGGTGATATAAAGTTTGTTGTTTATGATTTTTATATCATGGACCTGGTCGGATGATAAAGGATAGCTGAGGTCTGTGTTTGTTAGCTCAGTATTTTTTACTTTGTGAAAATCAATTCGTGACCCGTTATAAACACACAATATTGAATCGTTCAGAAATATATTACGGATGGTTCCTGAGCTATCTATAAGTTTAAAATTATTTTTATTGTCCATCGTCCATAAAAAACCATTGGTACCCAGGGCAATCATTAGTTCCTCATTTTGGCTATCTATTTTTGAAAAATAAGCGACCACTCCTTTATTCCTGATTTCCTTTGTCCCAAACGGATCTACTTTAAAGAATCCGAGATTACTGGCACAGTAAAATGCCTGATCGTTTTTGAAGCGTGCAATTGACTTACCTCTTATCGCTGTTATCACATGAGCGAAGTTTTTATGCTTTTTGTCGTCGTAAGAGTTTTTGTAAAGACTGTCGTAAATATCCACAGCCTCATGAGTTCTGGTCTTTCTGAGCCCGATTAATCCGCTTGCTGCCACAGCTGCATAATTACTGTTCAAAACCTCAAGATCCTTTGTTGCCATGAAAAAATTTTCACTGCTATGCTCTTTTTCATTAATAATATGAAATTGCATTGAAGTGTAATACAAAGTTTTATTTAAAGAATCATATTTAATTAAATCAACCGGGTGATTATCCTTATTTTTAATGAGTGTTTTTGCATTATTGGAAATAGGATCGAACTCAATAATTTCATCATTTTTGGTTCCGATCAGTAATTTATTTTCTTTTTTCTCGATCCGTGTTAATGGAACTCCCGCCAGGTATGTTTTGCTTTGAGGGTCCCGCACCAGTAAAATTCCTTTTCCAGCGGTTCCGATCCAATAGCAACCATCGTCAGACTGAAACACACAGTTTATATTAATGTTCCGGAACCACCCTTGTTCCGGGCTGACTAGTTTACCATCAGGCTCATAACAAAGTACCCCGGAAGAACAACAGAACCATAGTTTTTTTCCTGCATGGCATAAATTCTGAACAAATTTCTCCGATTTAGGTTTGAAGGCACCAACAATTTTATTTTCCTCAGTTACAAAACAGGTGTCATCCACTCTCGATCGGTTGTAATAGAATGTTTTTTTATCAAAATGGGTGGCTAATCCAGGTAATATTTCACGATACTTAGTGTAAGACAGCCCGGGAGAAATATTCCTGATCTCTAGTTTAGAATTTATGGTAAGCGCAGAATCTTCAAATAAATAATACAATTCTTTGGTTTGAAATGATCCGGAGAAACTTTTGATGCTTACAGAGAGGATTCTTTTCTTTTTAAAAGTCTTCAGCTCAGTAGCAATAACGCCTCCTTTCTCTACACTTATCAGGTAGTCGTCAATAATTCCATAATCGTAGTATCCTTCAGGTTCCGATTTAAGACAATGAAGCTGCTCGTTTTCGATATAATACAGCCGGCCGTCGAAGTTTTCATACCAGATCCTTCCGTATTTGTCTTCTTTTATAAGAGAACCAGCCTTTGAAGTTTGCTCCGGGTTGTAGTATGATTTAAACTCAAAACCATCGTACCTGCAAATTCCATCGTTTGTAGCGAACCACATAAATCCTTTACTGTCCTGGAATATGCAATAAACTGAATTTGAAGGAAGTCCTTTTCCTATATCAATGGTTGAGTAATAAGGATCCTGTGCCCATGCGAAATGGGTAAGCAACAAAAATAGTATAACAGGCCTCAGCAGTTTCAGGGTTTTATTTTAAACAAATATACGGATTGGGCTTAAGCTGCAATGTATTGGTTAGTGAAAAGGGCTTGCGGGTTATTCAGATTTAAACACATAGGAGACTTTCACTAACTCAATTCCCTGTTTGGCTAACTCCGATCCAATTACGTTTGGTGAATGACTGACATTTGATAAAAATATTTCTGAATTATGAATCTGAATACAACATTTAAAGCGCTGGCATTTTCTATTGCTGCGTTTACAACTTCAGCAATGCTGGCACAAGCTCCGGCATTAAAATTAATGACCGACCAGCTAAAAGGCATTAAGGTTGGCGACGATTACAAAATTTTTAAAATGAGTGGTGAAGGCCTTGTGGCCCAGGTTCCCCAAAAACCTAAAGGATTCAAAGATGCATTTAGTCCAAACATTGTTGTTAGCAAAGCAGCTTATACGAGCGATAGTGTTGATGCATGGGGTAATCCCCAGATCGTAGAGCTTGAGTTTGCGCGTGAAGGCGGAGATATAGAAGCAAAGATCGGAAAAACAGGCGGCGATGCCCCTTACCATGTTGAAGCATTTGACCGTGTTAATTCCGGAGTTATTGCCATCGTAATTGATGGTGATATTTATTTAATGAAAGGTTTGGGGTATGCTACTCCAACTGGTGCTACCGGTCCTTATATCGAATATATCATTTCTAAAAAGAAGCTGGCCGGTATAAAGGGTGATGAAAAGGAAACTCCAAAATACCAGGAAAAAGTTGATGCATACCTGAAAGGAATGGCTGTAGAGAAGGAAAAGATTATTGCTGAAGCTACAGAGAAAAGGCGTAAGGATAATTCGCTGGAAGGCCGTGATGTGAAATCAATAGAGCTAATTATGAAAAGCGAATCCGTTATTCCCGGTGAGAACACGGCTATTGGTGTGATCGCAAATCTGAAAGACGGTTCTCAGTTAAAAACTTTAGGTTTCGCAAAGGGAGGAACTTTTTGGAGCGATTATAAAATAACGGTTACAGGAGGTACATTCAACAGGGGCTCTATTACTACTTCTGAAGAATTCAGCGCCTCAAATAAGGACCAGGTTACATTTACCATTCAATCGGTTTATAAACCTGAATTCAAAATCTCTAAAACAGTAAATGTTTCCTACACACATTCGTATTACTTTTCTTATGCCCAGGATGGAATGTATGGATATCCCGGGGCTAATGGATCAAAAGGTCATTGCCAGAAAGGCATAACTGCCGGAAACGGAAAAGATGGTAATAATGGGGGAATAGGCACAAGTGTAGGCGCGATCACTGTAAAGATAGCTCCTTATACGCATGCACAAACAAAAGAAGCATTGTTGAAATATGAAATTAACGGGCCGGGTGAATCAAGACATTTTGTTGTTACTCCGTCAACATCGGTAAAAGTTAATGCGAATGGCGGCAATGGTGGAAGCGGTGGTTCAGGTGGGAAAGCAGGAGATGTTTCCAACTCACGTTCTGCTGGTGAACCTGATTGCAATTGTAGTTCTTCTGCCATGTATATGGGGCAGGGCGGAGACGGCGGAAACGGTGGAAGCGGCGGCAATGGCGGAACTGTTACAGTTATAATCGATCCTTCCGTTACCAGTAATGCATTTGTTGCTTCAGCTGAAGCTGGCTTTGGAGGTAATGGCGGAGCATTCGGAGATACTGATGCGGCAAGCGGATGCCATAATGAAAAATCAGTAAAAGCTGTTCGTGATTCCAAAAAAGGTAAAGCAGGTGCAGCAGGTAAGAATGGAATGAAAGGAAGCATTACAACTAAAAAAGAGAAAGTAACCTTTACCTGGTAGTTTTTTTATCACTAAGAATACTAAGATCCGATAGAAAACATTAAGGTAATTATAAAGTATTTCTTAGTGACTCTTTGTCTTTTCTTAGTGTCTTAGTGGTGAATGTGCTTCACTAACCCAAATCCTTATTTCACTAACGGGACTCTATCGTACGTTTATGAATGCAATATCATTGTTTTAAAATAACCATATGAAAAAAATATTACTTTCTACTGCATGTGTACTTTCCTTTTTAGGAAGTATCAATGCTCAGTGTCCTACTGTTACCCCCATTCCAACAAGCAATATGTTTGCTTATTATCCACTTAA
>DASWXS010000487.1:0-4708 GCA_036405375.1 Bacteroidia bacterium | reverse complement strand
TTGCCAGCCAATAATGATGAAATTATATGGCGTAAAAGATCCTGCTATCGAAAATAAAAAAACAATTACTAAAGCAGCTCTTAAGTATAAGTTGGACACCTCAAATATAGTAACCGTAAATTGTAAAGATTTCATTGATGTTTTGAGAGGGCAAAATATTCCGGATTGTGCTATTTATGATAAAACCGGAAAATATATTGAATACAGGCAAACTGACAGTTCATGTAATGCAGGGCTTTTCCAATTTATTCCATCATTAAATTTAACAGATAAATACAATCAGCCTGACAGTTCTGACCTAAGTACAGAATTAAATAAATTTAGAGATGTAAAAGGAAATGCTTTAGCCTCTCGCGAAAATGCGGACTTTTATCTGTTGATTTACTGGGCAGTCTGGACAGGAAAATTAAACAAGGATCATGTTAAAGCATGGGAAGATCTAGCCCGCAACAATAAAAATTGCAGAATAAAAGTAATTAAGGTAAATTTAGATATACAAGAATATTGGGAAAAGCAAGAGAGAGAGTTATTTCTTAAAGCAATGAGTAAAAAAAAGTAAAGCATCCGAAAGGTTCCGGATATTCGCTTTCCATCACGGCACAAATTACTGCGGCCGCTTTTAAACACTCTTAAGCGGAAATTCATTATTTTAGCGTCAAGCCAACCAAGCGCCTGCACGCAAACCGTTAGGGGGAACTTAAACCAAAACCAATGAAAAAAACATTAATTCTCATATTGACTCTTTTCACAGTTTATGTTAATAGTCAGACACCAACTTACATTCCCTTTCCTTCTAACTATGGTAGTTGGGTTTATAGATACTACTCAGACACGGGAGCCTCGACGAATATTTTTGCTCAATATACATTGAATGGTGACACTATCATTGCAAGTAATAACTACAAAAAGGTTTTTGAATCAACCTATTATCTAGGTGCAATTAGAGAAAATGGCAAAGTCATTTATTTTGTGCCTGACACTTCAGCAAATGAATATATGTTATACGACTTTAACCTTGGCTTGGGAGACACCATTATTCATCCGTTTGGCGGCGCGGTTTGCAGCAACGACACTGTTACTATATATCAAGTTGACTCAGTATTAGCTTCCGATGGGTATCATAGACAGCTTTGGTTAAGCTCCTTTGCTATATGGATAGAAGGAATTGGAAGTATTAATTATCTTTTGAAACCCGCTGAAAATTATTGCCTCTCCGGAGATTATAAAATAGAATGTATGGAAAATGATGCTTCTTTTTTATATACTTCACCGTTTTCACCATTTTCATCTTGTGATGTTGGTTTATCCAAAATTCACAGATTTAATCCCGATATTTTGATTCTGCCCAACCCATCGACAGGGACTTTTACAATAGATCTTAGTAAATTAAACGCTAAAGAGATTCTAATTTCGGATATATTAGGTAGTCTTGTTGTTCGTCAGCTTACAGGTAATCAGGATAAAATTAAATTCAATAATCTTAATGCAGGAACGTATTTCTTAACTGTTATTGACTTTGACAACCAGACTTATAAAACCAAAATTATAAGCACCCCCTAACACCAAGCAAGCGCCAATGTGGATGGGCCACTGTTATCGTTCCAGCAAACGAAAAGCGCACCCTTCGACAAGCTCAGGGACCCTTGCGCTTTCGATTTTGCTTTCACTAAAAACTGTTGTATCTTCGCTTGCCCGCCCGACTGAACGAACAGTCGTTCGGACGGGTACTTGAGTAGGTTCACGACCGGACGTGTTTCATTTTCCGCACTGCGCCTGCTTGGAAACCGTTAGCCACCATTATTGAGACGATGCAAAGATTAACTTCAATAGCAATATCATTCCTTTTCTGTTCATTACTTTACGGACAGAAGGACAATACATCGTGGCATCTGAGCGGACAGACTCAAGATGGATCTGTGAAGGTTTTTTTGGTTTCGGGCAAAGAAGTTTCCTGTCCAAATGCATTAGTTTATAAAAGAGAACAAATTTGGGACACTCTTTATTTGTGTACCTACGCGTCTAGGTTACCATTTTTCTCAGACACTTGTTTACTTCAATCTATCCAAATGGACGGTCAAGGATTAAATGAGATTGTACTAACCTGGGATTATAAACGTGTCGAACATCATGCTCAAATAAAATACACTTTCTGTATGATTTGGGATCTTGATACAGAAAAGAGAATCTTTTTTATGACCCCTTATTATTATCGCTTTTCGAATGAGTATTCATACGCAATTGATGTGGAGGATGGCAAAACCCTTGACACAACAATAACAGCTGACAGTTGTATCTATAAGAGTGATTTCAAAATAGATTCGTCCGGACAGATTTTCAATGTTAATTTAAAACAGATTGGTAAATGCCCAGACGATGAATGCTGGAAAAAGAATGAAGGAATATACTTTTACGAGAACAAAAAACTACAATGGAAAAGGTGGAATAACGGTGGCTAACACTGTGTTGCTTCTATGGCGGGTGACGGTTACTTGAACGGCAGTACAATAACTAAAACACCGGTTTCCGGGGACAGTTCCCTGCTCCGAATACCGCCACAGCAGCAACACAGAAAACGTTATAAGCCATTTTAGGACGACCGACAAAGTAAGAATTCTATGTTAAGACAAGAACTACAATCATATTTTGACAGCGTTTACCCAGACTCTAAAATTGAAACCGAACATTCGCTTTGTGGCCAAGTTCACATTAGGTTTGAACTTGGCGAGGGCAAAGACAATGGAACTTTAAATAGAGTAAAAAGGAATTGACAATTTTCAACGACACATTCAACAACCCAGCATTGAGGTTTTCATTTTAATTTACTAATATCAGGGTGAAAACATTTTTAACGCCTCAAACGAATATTTACACAAACAATTTGATGCCGGCAAATCCGGAAGCGCCGACAGTGTATTAAATGATGTATTGGGTCAAACAGTTTATGAAGAGCGTATAAAAAGTATTTCTTCGGCACATACACATACCGTTCAGATATTCAGCTGAATCTGAAAGCCGGAGTTTATTTTATAAGCGTATCAATACCAATAGAAAGTATACACAACGCCTGGTTGTAGTTCAGTAATATTTATTTGGCCGGAAAGGGAAAAATCCTAATTTTGTTAGGCTTACAAAAATTCTGCTATCCATGAAGAAAATCTTACTTATAGCATTAACGCTATTCTCTGCTTCGGCAATCAACGCACAAACCCTTCTTGCCCGTTATCCGATGGACAGTAACGCAAATGACGTTTCAGGTAACGGAAATAATGGTACCATTAACGGCTCTGTTACTCCAGTGGCTGACCGGTTTGGAACCCCCGGATCCGCACTTCAGTTCAGCGGGGGAAACATAAGCACATCGTTTTATGGTGTAGGCGGAAATGGTAACAGAACCATTGTATTCTGGTGCAAGATCGATCCGGGTAGTAACGGCGGGGTTCCGTTCAGTTATGGCGGAGGCCCAACCGGCGGGGATTTTGCGAACAACTTTATCCCTGGTAGCGGCTGGTATTTTGATGCAAGCAATACGGCCGGAACATTTGCCTGTCGCGTTAACGACGGTGCATGGCATCAATATATGGTTACTTTTGACAATAGCATTGCGCTTAATACAACCGGATTAAGGTTTTACCGCGATGGAACCGAACTTAATAATCTTGTAGGTCCCTATAACTGGGGTGGAGAATTCCTTAGCACCTGGTCAAACACTCCACTGGGCATGGGCTCTGGAAACATAGCCATGGATGAATTCAAAATGTACTCGGGAGCATTCACCCGCACACAGGTAGATAGTATTTACAAAGCCGAAGCTACATACAACAGTTGTCTTGTTGGAAAATATGATTTCAACAATAATGGATTCGACTACTCTCCTTCTAGAACTAACGCGTCAAGCGTCCTGGCAAGCCAGGATTATGACCGCGCAGGAAATTATGGGGCTGCCTACGCTTTCAGCGGAGCTCCGGGTACCACAGCAGGCCCATGCTCTACTGTACAAATTCCCGATAGTTTACTTCCTATGGGAAGCACACCAAGGACGGTAATGGCCTGGATGAAAACCTCTGATGCTATTAACGACCAGGTAGTGATCGATTACGGAACCTTAGGCAGTGGCAATCGTTGCGCACTCATGGTATCTTCCGGTATCGCATTGATGCGTATTGACGGTGTAGACATGCCGGTGGGTAACGTAGCTGACGGACTGTGGCATCACGTGGCATTCAGTTGTAACGGATCAACGGGCAATATATTCATTGATGGTGTCGGAATCAATAGCGGGCCTTTTGCCTTCAACACACTATCGTCCCTGTATATGAATGTGGGAGCAACAACTCCGAACGGTTCTTCTCAAACAGAATGTTTCAATGGAAACATCGACGATATCCGTATTTTCAATTGTTCACTTACAGGTACTCAGATCGACAGTATTTATGATCATGAAAAAGTATGCAACCTTTCGGTAACTGCCACCATGAACCAGAATATCACCTGTGCCGGCGGAAGTGATGGTTCCGCTACAGCCACAGTGGTTTCAGGTGGGGTTGCACCTTATCTTTATTCGTGGGCACCGGGCAGTCAAACCGCGCAAACGCCAACAGATCTTACGGTCGGAGCACATACGGTTACGGTTACCGATAATGTCGGATGTGTTGCAACAGCAACGGTGAACATTACAGAGCCCGCTCCTGTAACACCGTTCATTTCTTCT
>DASWXS010000486.1:0-6020 GCA_036405375.1 Bacteroidia bacterium | reverse complement strand
GAACCACCATGTTATCGTGGGCGTGGAATTTTGGTGATACAGATACTTCCATTGCGCAAAATCCTGTGCATACCTATATCGGGGCAGGTACATATACAGTAAGCATGATCGGTACAGCTTCAAATGGATGTAAGGATACAGTTACTAAAACAATAAATGTAAATGTATTACCGATACCTGAGTTTACACATGATATTGCCTGCCAGGGTAACGAAACACAGTTCAGTAACCAATCTATTATTACACAGGGAAACATTGTTGGATGGCAATATAATTTTGGAGATCAAACCTCGAACTCCAATTTGCAGAATCCGACACACATTTTTATGGGAACAGGATTTTACCCGGTAACCCTGCAGGTTACTTCCGACAAAGGTTGCGTGGCAACTGTTATTCATAATATAAATGTACTTCCTAAACCCGATGCATTATTCAGCATCAGTTCTAATCCTGCATTGTCAGGAGAGAATATAACATTCAATGATGTGTCGCTCGGACTTCCTGTATCATGGTATTGGAACTTTGGTGATTCAACCGCAGCAAATACTCAAAACCCCGGGCATATCTATGCAGATGGCGGACTTTACAATGTAACGCTTACGGTGGCTGATGCCAACGGATGTAAAGACAGTACAACCCGTGAGTTGCTTATAGCTTTGTTGCCTGTTTTACCTACAGCATTTACCCCGAACGGTGATGGTGAGAATGATGTGTTTTATGTAAGAGGTGGGCCATTCAAAAACATTCTCTTTAAAGTTTATAATAACTGGGGAGAACTCATCTTTACTACAACCGATCAGAAAGAAGGATGGGACGGACGATTCAAGGATGTGGAACAACCTATGAGTGTATATGTGTGGTATGTGGAAGTGGAAGTAGCGGATGGAAGGATATTTAAGAAATCGGGTGATGTTACCTTAATAAGATAATAAGTGATGAAAAAGTTAAGATCAACAGGAATAGTTTTGCTGTTTGTTTTGTTTGGTTACAAAGCAACAGCACAGGATTTCCACTTGTCGATGTATGACGCAGGACCTTTGTTTTTAAATCCTGCCCTTACAGGTGTGGTGGATGCAAAATGGCGCCTGCATGCGCAATACCGTAATCAGTGGAAATCAGTTGCGTTTAAACCTTATAATACTGCATTGATCAGTTTTGATGCACCGGTTAAAAAATGGGGCTTTGGTGTGCAAATTATGAACATGAGAGCAGGTGTTGGGAACTATAATGTATTGCAGGGTATGGGATCCATCGCTTATACCGTTTCAATTGATAAGAAGAAATTTCATAACCTTAGTCTTGGTGTACAAGGAGGGATCACACAAAAAAGCATAGAATATAAATTATATACATTCGATAACCAGTATACTTCTTCAGGCGGAGGAAGTTTTAGCCAGGATATACCTTCAGGAGAAAACTTTGCCAGCCAGTCGCAAATGCTCCCACAGGTAAATGCAGGAGCCCTGTATTATTACTCTAAAATTCAATCAAGGATAAACCCGTTTGTAGGTTTTTCTGCATTTAATCTCCTTGAACCCAAAGAAACATTTTTTGATTCCAACAACAAATTGCCGATGCGCTTTTATATGCATACAGGTTTAAGAATAAACATTACTGAGCAATTGTATCTGATTCCAAAATTATTGGTGATGCGTCAGAATAATGCAAATGAACAAACCATTGCACTGGACGGCGGGTATTATTTCAGCGGGTCGGATATGTACCTGCTTGGTGGAGCTGTGTTCAGAAATAAAGATGCAGCTGCATTTTCATTGGGTGCGCGTTTCGATAATATTATTGGTAAAGTAAGCTACGATGTAAACATCTCTTCACTAGCGAAAGCGTCTAATGGAAGAGGTGCATTCGAGGTTTCGTTTACATATATGGGAAGAAATAAAAATAAGGCGAAAGCAGTAAAAGCTTGTCCAAGAATATAGATCTATGAGGAAATTATTTTTTATACTATTTTGTTTAAGTCCTTTCTTGTTTGTTGCACAATCAAAAAAATTGTGGTTAAAACAGGCCGACGATTTTTTTAAGAAGAAGGATTATGCCTCTGCTTTGGAGTACTACAAAAAAGTGCTCGATGATTCTATCGTATACCAGGAGAATGTAAAGCCGTACGAGATCCAGCTTACCAATCTTAAAACAAAATCATACAAAGACACAGCAGCTGTTGCAAAAGGCAGCACAACACCTGAAGTTAATAAATATCACTACGTGATCCATCAAATGGCAGTGTGCTATTTTAAAATTCACGATTACGAAAACGAGATCATCCAGTTAAAAAAATCAGTTAATCTTGGATCATATCCCGACGACAGGTATTATTACGCAAAATCGCTGATGAACACAAAACGTTATACCGAGGCGATCAATGTGTATGAAGACTTTATGAAAGATAACCCGGGAAGAGATTCGTTGCTTAACAGGGCACAACATGAAATTGCGGGTTGTTATTATGCATTGGATTCTATTAATAACATGCATAAAACCATTGTAGTAAGAAAAATGGATACAGTGGTGTTCAATAAAGGAACATCTAATTTCGCAGCAGTGTACTGGGGTTCCAATCAAAAACTGATTTTTACCAGTGCACGTCGTGGCGGTGTATTAACCAACCGCGAAAAACAGGCCCCTGAAGAAAGCGATTATTTATGCGACCTGTATTGGACCGAACAAAAAGAAGAGCAGTGGACAAAGCCTCATAACTTCGGACGTCCCTTAAACTCAGGTTTCCATGACGGGGCAGGAGCAATGGATGCTGATGAGATCATGTACTTCACAAGATGGAATGACCTGAACAGAAACGAATCTGCTATTCACATGGCACGTGGTAAAGACGGACACTTTTTCGAAGCAATTAAATTAGACCAGACAATTAACCTGGCTGGATATAAGAGTGCTCATCCATTTGTAACCTTTGATGGATCTACTATGTTCTTTTCATCCAACATCCCGGGAGGATTAGGAGGAATGGATATATGGTATTGTAAGCTCGATGAAGACGGACTTCCCGGTCCTGTAAGGAATCTTGGAGCTCCAATTAATACAGCAGGAGATGAGGTTACTCCTTATTTCCATATGATCACCGGTACATTATTCTTTAGTTCTGACGGACACAGTGGTTTGGGTGGATTGGATGTTTTTAAAAGCCATCTTAACCCCGATGATTCTTCTTATGCAATTCCTGTTAATGTAGGCCGGCCGGTAAACTCGGAACGTGATGATGCGTATTATATTCTTGACAGGATACAGAAGAAAGGGTATTTTTCGAGCGACAGGGAACCATGTGTAGGTGGACACTGTTATGATATTTACGAATTCGACAACGAAGAAATTACTATTGATCTTGCAGGTTATGTATACGATTTTGATACCGGCGATCCTATTCCAAATGCACTTGTTACTATGAAAGATGTTCATGGCGAGGATGATCCTATTTATTTGCAGACTGATGATAAGGGATATTATTTCACTACTCTCCCAATTGGAAAGGAGTACTTTATGAAAGCACAGAAGTTACGATACCTTGCTTCCATGGCAAATCAAACTACAGTTGGCATCACAGAAACTACACACTTATTGCAGGATTTCAATCTTAACAAAATGCCTGATGGTGAGATCGTAATTGAAGGAGTAGAATATGACCTTGCGAAATATACGCTTCGCCCTAAATCAAAAGAAGTGCTTAACCAGGTTTATGATCTTATGGTGAAGAATGAGAACATCGTTATTGAGCTGAATGCACATACTGACACCCGTGGTAGTGATGCAAGCAATATGAAACTATCCCAGGGACGTGCACAGTCGTGTGTTGATTACCTTATAAGTAAAGGGATTGCGAAGGATCGTTTAATAGCAAAAGGATATGGTGAAACAAAACCATTGGTGAGTGACGCGGAGATAGCGAAGCTGAAAACCCCGGCAGAGAAAGAAGCTGCTCATCAAAAGAACAGGCGTACAGCGTTTACAATTATTGGAGAAACTCCAATGAAAATTATCGTTAAAGAGGTGGATCATAGTAAAGATCCCAATTAATTATTGCGTTTTATTTTATGGCATTAGGTATGAATTTTTCGAAAGAGAGTGAGATTGGTATTATAGGATCTGGTGCCATGGGAAGCGGAATTGCACAGGTTGCAGCAACTGCAGGACACAAGGTTTTTGTGTTTGATACCAAAGCAGAAGCGCTGGAAAAGGCAAAAAGTAATTTAAAGTCAACCTTAGCAAAACTTGTTGAAAAGCAGAAATTAACGGAAGAAAAAAGTAACGCGATATTTACTGCTATAAATTTTGTGAGTGATAAAAAATCATTCAGTAATTGTTCCTTAATCATTGAAGCCATTGTAGAAAACCTTGACGTGAAGAAAAGTGTGTTCAGTGAACTGGAAACAATTGTTTCAGAAAACTGTGTGCTCGCAAGTAATACCTCTTCCTTATCCATAACATCTATTGCTTCTGCATGCGAAAAACCGGAACGCGTTATCGGAATTCATTTCTTTAATCCGGCGCCATTAATGCCATTGGTAGAAATCATTCCTGGTATTGCAAGTGAAGCAACCTTAGCTCAACAATGCAAAGAACTGATTGCTGCATGGGGAAAAGTTCCTGTGATCTGCAAAGATACTCCCGGCTTTATTGTGAATCGCATCGCCCGTCCGTACTATGGAGAAGCCATTCGTATAATGGAAGAAGGCATTGCTGATATGGCAACCATCGATTGGGCAATGAAAGAATTAGGCGGATTTAAAATGGGACCATTTGAGTTAACAGATATGATCGGTCACGATGTTAACTACGTGGTTACAGAAACCGTTTGGAAAGAATTTTATTATGACCCCCGTTTTAAACCATCTATCTCCCAGAAACGCCTGGTAGAAGCTGGCTTCTATGGTAAAAAAACAGGACGTGGGTTTTATAATTATGCAGAAGGTACAGAGCAGCCATTGCCAGATAAAGATGCTAAAACAGGAGCTTTAATTTTTAATCGCATCCTGTGTATGCTCATCAACGAAGCATACGACGCACTTCACCTGCAGGTTGCTACCAGGGAAGATATAGACCTCGCTATGACAAAAGGAGTAAACTATCCAAAAGGTTTGCTTACATGGTCAGATGAGATAGGTTTGGTAAATGTATTGGCAAGCCTCGAAAGTTTATACAAGGAATATAACGAAGATCGTTATCGCCCGAATGTATTGCTGAAGCGTATGGCACATTAGATCAACCTTTTTGTATTGTCCTGGTTATTAAGCTACCGTGATTTTGTTAGATGTAGCCTGTTTCTACTTATTTAGTTTCAGTTCAAGTATAACCCTATAAATGGCCGCAACACTTATGGCATCTGTTATTTCGCCCCGCAGGCACATTTTGTATGCTTCTGTAATATGCACTTTTTTTACCTGGAGTATTTCACTTTCTTCCGGTTCCGCTTCTTCAAAATGTAAACCTCTTGCAATGTATACAATAGCGAGTTCGTCGGTGGCAGAATTGCTCAGGTGTAACCGCATCAGTTCTTCATAGCTGTCGGCAACAATTCCGGCTTCCTCTTTTAATTCACGTCTGGCTGATTCTATAGGATCAACTTTTGGATCGCCTCCACCTTCAATAATTTCCCAGCTATAACTATTGGTGGGGTATCTGAACTGACCCACCAGCCAGGTGTTATTGTTTTCGTCGAGAGGTAAAATTCCAATAGCCAGGTTTTTAAACTCCACATAACTATACAAAGCAGGTTTGCCTGCGGGGTTAAGCACATCATTTTTATGCACTTTTATCCAGGCCGATTCATACACTACTTCTGTTGTGTTTGTTACCCAGGGGTTGTCTGTATTCGTGTTTTGATTCATAAGTACAAAGGTTTTAACAATTTGCGGTGAATAAAAGCCCGGAAATGTTAAAATAGAAACTAAATTTTAACTATATTCGTAGGAAGTAACAGTGTGATTTTTATGATAATAAGTGGGCTTTTGAGAAAACATCTACTCCTTTTACTATTGTTTATTAGCTCCGTCTCT
>DASWXS010000485.1:0-10776 GCA_036405375.1 Bacteroidia bacterium | reverse complement strand
AAGATAGTACGGATCAACCCCGATACAATGTCCTCCAACCAAGCCAGGGAAGAATTTTAAGAAATTCCACTTGGTGCCGGCTGCTTCCAGTACGTCATATGTATTTATTCCGATACGGGAGAAAATAATAGATAGTTCATTCATCAAAGCGATATTCACGTCGCGTTGAGTATTTTCAATGATCTTTGCAGCTTCAGCAACTTTAATGGATGATGCCTTGTGTGTTCCTGGTTCTACAATGATCTCATATACTTTGGAAATATTTTCAAGACTTTCTTTATCACAACCTGAAACGATCTTTAAGATTTTTGTAATGGTATGTTCTTTATCACCCGGGTTGATACGTTCCGGAGAATAGCCTACTTTAAAGTCTTTTACAAATTTTAATCCCGAATGTTGCTCTAATACAGGAATACAATCATCTTCTGTACAACCCGGGTAAACGGTTGATTCATAAACCACATAATCACCTTTCTTTAGCACTTTACCAACTGTGGTAGAAGCACCGATCAATGGTTTCAGATCAGGAAGATTGTGATCATCAATAGGTGTAGGCACTGCTATAATGAAAAAGTTAGCGCTTTTCAGATCTTCCAGCTTATGTGTGAATGTAATATCTGAATCTTTAAAATCAGCTTTGGTTAATTCATTGCTTGGATCAATTCCTTTTTTCATCATGTTAACACGTTTCTCATTAATATCGAAACCGATAACTTTTACTTTTTTTGCAAATGCAAGTGCAATAGGTAATCCAACGTAACCAAGGCCGATCACGGCAACTTTGGCTTCTTTTTTAAGGATTTTGTTGTAGATACTCATAGTGTTTGTTCTTATTCGTCTTTTTGACGGTATGTTACTTTATTTTTATCTTTTTTTAGTGACTTATGATTTTCTGTCTTCTTTTCTAAGTGCGTAAATCCGCTCGATGATATCCACAACTTTTAATCCCTCCAGGGCATTTGTAGTGATCTTATTTTTCCCTTTCAGTGTGTTCACTACATTTTCGATTACATTACTGTGATTGTTTGCAGAACCTTTATATGCTCCGTAATCGTTTGCCGGATTTACCGGGGCCAATTCAGGCATAGTATAACCTTTAATATTACAGATATCAACCTGGTCCATGTATTGCCCTCCAACTTTTACACTCCCGTTGCTTCCAACAATAGTGAGAGAGCTTTCCAGGTTTTTATCCCAAACAGCGGTAGAGTAATTGATACAGCCCATACCACCTTTTACAAAATCGAAGCTGACAAAACCACTGTCTTCAAATTGGGTTAGCTGTGCATGATTGAAGTCAGCAAATTTGGCCTGGATATTTGTAATATCTCCGAATAGCCAGTACATAATATCGATCCAGTGACTGAACTGGGTAAACAGGGTTCCTCCATCCAGGTCCTGTGTCCCTTTCCATCCTCCCGCCTTGTAATAACGTTCATCACGGTTCCAATAGCAATTCAGCTGAACCATATAAATATCGCCCAGTGTTTTGTTTTCTACAATTTCCTTCAGCCAAACACTCGGAGGCGAATACCTGTTCTGCATCACGCAAAAAACAGTTTTATGCTGGTGCAGGGCTTCGTAGATAATTGTTTCACAAGCTGCTTTAGTCAGGGCCATTGGCTTTTCAACCACCACATTTTTCCCCGCAGCCAAAGATTTTAAAGAATGTTCGGCGTGTAAACCATTTGGAGTACACACATTGATCACTTCAATTTCAGGATGATTTTTGAGAAGCTCGTCTGCTGAAGTATAGTATTTTTCTGAAATTGATTCAAGGCCATTTTTTTCCTTAGGCAATATATCACACACGGCTATCAATTCACAGTCAGGATTTCTTCTTACCATCTCTGCGTGTCTTTTCCCAATGTGGCCTTGCCCTATAACTCCAAACTTTATTTTCGACATATTAAGAAACTCGTTTAACGATATTGTTTTCTAATTTGTATTGTTGTTTACTTTCAGGGCACACAGCTATGCTGTCTTTAAATTCAAGGCGGTGACCAAATTCACTCATCCAGCCCGCCTGGCGAGCAGGATTCCCTACAAGCAAAGCATATGCAGGTACATTTTTAGTTACTACAGCGCCCGCTCCAATAAAGGCAAATTCGCCAATATCGTGCCCGCAAACTATTGTAGCATTAGCACCAATGCTTGCACCTTTTCCTACATGTGTTTTGGCATATTCACTTTTACGATTTACGGCACTACGTGGATTGATAACATTGGTAAACACCATAGATGGGCCAAGAAATACATCGTCATCACAGGTAACACCGGTGTAAATGGAAACGTTGTTTTGTACTTTTACATTCTTTCCCAAAACAACATCAGGAGAGATCACCACGTTTTGCCCGATATTACAATTTTCACCTAATGTACAATTCGGCATAATGTGAGAAAAATGCCAGACCTTTGTTCCTTTTCCAATTTTGCAACCCTCATCAATAAAAGCTGAAGGGTGGGCAAAAAATTCTTTGTTTTCCATAGTTTTAAAGCGTAACAAAGATAACCTAAGATTTCGCATTAGGAAGCGAAATTGATGAAAAAAATGAGGCAATTTTTTGCGTGGGCTATCCCTATCAAAACCTTATTTTTGCATGCCTCTGGCAAATTATGCTTTGCATAATTTGGATAAAAAAAAGCCCCAACGTTGATCGGGGCTTTCTATTGATTTTTTTTCCTGTTAAATCGTAAGGATTTCCTTTTCTTTATGCTCTAAATGCTTGTCGCATTTTGTAACATAAGAATCAGTAAGCGTCTGGATTTTTCCTTCTGCATCTTTTATCTCATCTTCGGTGATGCCATCTTTACCTAGTTTTTTGCAGGCTTCCATAGCATCTTTACGTGAACTACGGATCCCAACTTTAGCATCTTCTGATTCTTGCTTAGCTTTCTTTACAAGGTCTTTTCGACGATCTTCGGTAAGTGGAGGAACAACAATACGAATTAATACCCCGTCATTTTGTGGGTTAAATCCAAGATTAGCAGCCTGTATAGCTTTTTCAATAGGAGTAAGCATGCTTTTTTCCCATGGCTGAATCACAATGGTACGGGCATCCTGTGTATTGATATTAGCAACCTGGCTAAGTGGAACACTAGAACCGTAATAGTCAACGTGTACATTATCGAAAAGTGATGGATTTGCACGTCCTGCACGGATCTTGGCTAATTCAACCTCTAAATGCGAAATAGACTTTTCCATCGAATCTTTCGCAGCATCCAGTATTTTTTTAATATTATCGTTCATACCTGATAAGTCTTGTTGTTTGAATTACAAATATACTATTTAGAAGATAACCTGACTATTTTAAAAAGTAACAAGAGTGCCTAATTTATCACCTTCCAGGATTTTTTTCAGGTTCCCCTTTTTGTTCATATCAAAGACGATGATTGGCAATTCATTTTCTTTACAAAGCGTGAATGCTGTCATATCCATTACTTCCAGGCCTTTTTCGTATACTTCACCAAATGTGATGGTGTCATATTTGGTAGCTGTTTTATCTTTTTCAGGATCTGCTGTATAAATTCCGTCTACGCGTGTACCTTTCAGGATCACGTCTGCTTCAATTTCAATAGCGCGCAGGGTTGCAGCTGTATCTGTTGTAAAATAAGGGTTTCCGGTACCTGCTCCAAAAATAACCACACGTCCTTTTTCAAGATGTCTTACTGCTCTTCTCCTGATGAATGCTTCGCAGATCTGCTCCATTTTGATAGCGCTCTGAAGACGGGTTTGCACCTTCATTCCTTCAAGGGCAGATTGCAATGCCATAGAATTGATTACTGTTGCAAGCATTCCCATGTAATCTCCCTGTACACGGTCCATACCGCCTTTTTCTGCCTGTATTCCCCTGAAAATATTTCCTCCACCAATTACAATCGCTACCTGGCATCCGGCTTCAACAGCTCCTTTTATCTCCATTGCATATTCTGCAAGGCGTTCATTGTCTATACCGAAATTTTTGTTCCCCATCAGGGCTTCTCCACTCAATTTTAAAAGTATGCGTTTGTATTTCATATGGTTTTACTATTGTTTTTTGATTATAGGACAAAAAAAATCCCTCTTAAAATAAGAGGGATTTTTATAAAAATTAATTAGCTTAACGAGTAGCGCTTGAAAGCAGTTACCGTTAGATCTTTGTCAATACTTTGAAGGTATTGTCTGATTGTTACCTTGTTATCTTTAATGAACTCCTGGTTTAATAAAGTAGACTCTTTGTAGAATTTATTTACTTTACCCTGGGCGATTTTCTCCACCATATCTTCCGGTTTGCCTTCAGCACGAACCTGCTCACGGGCAACCTCTAATTCTCTTTCCAGCATTTCAGCACTAACGTCGTCTTTATCTAAAGCTACAGGAGCCATAGCAGCAACCTGCATTGCAACGTTCTTAGCAACTTCTTCAGTAACAGTTTTGTTGAATGCTACAACACAAGCCAAACGGTTACCCGGGTGGTTGTATCCGTAAACAGTTTCGCCTGTTACTACCTGGTAGTAAGGAAGATCAATTTTCTCACCGATTTTACCTATTTGCTCGATAAATTTATCAGCTATAGTAATTTCGTTGTTGTATGGTAATGCTTTTAGAGCTTCAACATCTGCAGGATTTTTTTCGATTGCAGCATTAAGAACTGTATTAGCAAACACACCGAAATCATCATTTTTTGCAACGAAGTCAGTTTCACAGTTAACAACAACTAAAGCACCACGTTTTCCGTCAGCAGTAGTTTTTGCTAAAACCAAACCTTCTTTTGCATCTCTGTCAGCACGATTGGCAGCAACTTTTTGTCCTTTTTTACGAAGGAAATCAATCGCTTTTTCAAAATCACCATTAGATTCTTCTAAGGCTTTTTTGCAATCCATCATCCCGGCGCCAGTTTGCTGGCGTAATTTATTTACTTCAGAAGCTGTAATAGCCATGATCATTCTTGTATCTAAATGTTATAAAAAATTATTTCTTTTTTTTCGCTCCTGCGTTTGTACGAGGGCGTTTTCCTGAAGATTTTCCTTCTTCTTCGTCATCTTTAGAGAATTTAGCTTTTACACCTTCTGCTAATTCTTCTGCATGCTCTTTAGAAGAGTGATTTTCTTTTTCTTCAGCTGCCTGGGATTCTTTATCTACTTTTCTTTCAGATAAACCTTCAGAGATAGCTTTTGCCATCACGTCGATAATGTGAGAGATTGAAGTAGAAGCATCATCATTTGCAGGGATCGGGAAATCAACTTCATTTGGATTTGAGTTGGTATCAACGATTGCAAATGTAGGGATGTTCAGACGTTTCGCTTCTTTTACTGCGATGTGCTCTTTGCTGATATCAACAATGAACAATGCAGCAGGAAGACGTGTAAGATCAGCAATAGAACCAAATTGAGTTTCTAATTTTGCTCTCTCACGAGAAAACATTAAACGCTCTTTTTTAGAGATATTCTCATATGTTCCGTCTGTAGTCATTTTTTCCAACTGACCCATTTTACGAACCGCTTTACGGATTGTAGCAAAGTTAGTTAGCATACCACCTGGCCAACGCTCAGTAACGTAAGGCATATTGATAGCCTTTATTTTATCTGATACGATTTCTTTTGCTTGTTTTTTTGTAGCAACAAACAGGATCTTTTTTCCGGAACGAGCGATCTGTTTAAGAGCGTTCGCAGCCTCTTCGGCTTTCACCACAGTTTTGTTAAGATCAATGATGTGGATACCATTTTTCTCAGCAAAAATATAAGGTGCCATAGCAGGGTTCCATTTTCTGCGCAAATGTCCAAAGTGCGCTCCTGCTTCTAATAATTCGTTGAATGATGTTCTTGACATTTCTATTCTGTATTGAATTTGTATTACTATTAACGTTTGCTGAATTGGAAACGTTTACGAGCTTTCTTCTGACCGAATTTCTTACGCTCAACCATACGAGGGTCACGGGTCATTAAACCTTCAGCGCGTAAAGCCGGTTTGTATTCAGCGTTGATTTCAACTAATGCCTTTGCAATACCCAAACGAACTGCCTGAGCCTGACCTGTTGTTCCGCCACCTTGTACATTAACAGTGATATCGTAATCATTTCTTACTTTAGAAATTTGTAATGATTGCTCTACATAGTACTGTAATGTAGCAACAGGAAAATACGTTTTGTAGTCTTTTCCGTTAATTACGATCTCACCTTTACCTTTAGTAAGGTAAACACGTGCTACCGCTGTTTTTCTGCGTCCGGATGTGTTTGTTACTTCCATTATTTATAATTAACCTTTGATTGTTTTTAAATCGATTTTCACTGGCTGTTGAGCTTCGTGTTTGTGGTCTGAACCAGCATAGATAAACACGTTAGTGTTCAATTTACGGCCCATACGTCCTTTTGGAAGCATACCGTGGATAGCCCAGGTTAAGATCTCAGTTGGTTTTTTAGAGATCCACTCTTTTGGAGTAGCTGAACGTTGTCCACCAGGGTGATTTGTATGACGTAAATAAACTTTATCAGTCATTTTATTACCGGTAAAGCGAACTTTCTCGGCATTGATGATTACTACGTTGTCTCCGCTATCAGCATGAGGTGTGTAATCTGTTTTGTGTTTTCCTAATAGAATAACAGCTACTTTAGAAGCTAAACGACCTACAACTTCGTTTTCAGCATCAACAAGAATCCATTTCTTTTGAGCTGTAGCCTGGTTTACATTTACTGTTTTGTAACTTACTGCGTCCACTTTTTATTTACTTTATTTCGTTAAAATATACAACATCCCCTAAAAGGGGGTGCGAAGATAGAACAACTTTTTGGTTTGGCAAAATTTTAAATAGAAAAAAACTATTTTTTTGCTCATTTTGAAGGGTTTATATCCTGTAACTGACCCCAGGAACCAATTCAGAATCGCCTGATTTCGAAATTTTAACGAATAATCAGGGCTTAAATCCCCGGATTAGAAACTCTTTCTTAATTTGGCCGCAAATTTAATTGAAAATGCGGAACCGGGTACTGAATATTTATGGGGTAGTTTTCCTTTTTTTAATCCAGGTGTGCCTTAAAGCACAATTTGCCCAGCAACCGCCCTTTAAAATAAGTATCGAACCGGTTTATACCCCATCTATATTACAGGGATTCCATTCTTTTGCCTTTGCGCAGTCGGGTTCCAAATGGTTATTGATAGGTGGAAGAACCAACGGCTTGCACGGATTAAATTCTAATGATGCTTTTCCACAATCGGAGGCACACAATTATGCAACGGTTATTGATACCATTAACTGGCAGGTGTATCAGTCTTCTCTCAGTAATTTGCCCAAACCTGTTGCCGATCCCTTACGTTCTACTAATATGCAGTATGTACAAAAAGGAGAGCATTTGTATATGGTAGGCGGATATGGCCGGGATAGTGTGCTGAACAGGTTTGTTACTTTTCCGGTAGTAAGTAAAATCCAGGTGGATAGTATAATCAATGCTGTAATTACACAAGTCTCTTTGGCTCCTTTTATTAAACAGGTAAGTGATACGAATCTTAGGGTATGCGGTGGTGAAATGCACGAATTCAATAATAAATTTTACCTGATGTTCGGGCATGATTTTAATGGACGTTATGCAAATCCTTTTGCTCCTATTTATACGCAATATTATCGTACAGAAATAAAACAGTTTGATATTGTTGAAACAGGGGGAAACCTGCAAATTGCCAATTACTCTGTTATGGCTTCGGATACCAATAATTTCCATCGCCGCGATCTAAATGTTACCCCGCTTGTTAAGCCGGATGGAAGTTTTGCATTGATGGCGCACGGTGGTGTTTTTCAGAAGCAACATGATTTCCCGTATTTTGAACCTATTTATATTGATAATAACTCAGCAACTGTATTGCCTTATCAGCAGGTTATGAGTCATTACACCTGTGCGCATTTGCCGGTGTTTGACACCGTTTCAAAAAAAATGCATACCGTATTTTTCGGTGGAATGAGTTTTAATGATTTTATACCCCCTGGTAATACTGTTGTTCAGGATACGCTGGTGCCCTTTATTTCTGATGTTACTTGTTTTACAGTTAAGCCTGGCAATGTATGTGAAGAGGCTGTATTACCTGTACAAATGCCGGGTTTACTTGGCAGCAATGCGAAATTTATTCCCAATAAAAATCTCAGCTGGTTTTCGAACGGAGTATTGAATTTAAATTACATTTCCGGGAAAACTCTTGCTGGCTATATGTTGGGTGGTATCAGGGCGGAACAGGCAAATGAGGGAGTATCTATTGCAAATGACACGATATACCGGATTTATATTGAGATCGATTCTACTACCTCACTTCAAAAAGTAAATGAAGAATTCACATTTTTTGATGTATTCCCCAATCCCGCAAATAATAAGGTGTTTGTACAATTCCAGTTAAAACAGGATGCTGATATTCGTTTGAGTTTATTTGATGTGAACGGCAAAGAACTCATCAATTCAACAAAAGCAAAATGTAAAAAAGGGAAAGCGCAACACATTATAGATGTAGCCGAATTACCAAATGGAATCTACATCATAAAATGTATCAGTAATAACAGTTCTATAAACAGAAAAGTTATTGTAAAGCACTAGAAAGTAATAATTAGTGGTGAGCTTCTTCTGTAGTTTTTACAGTTTCCTCAGATTTCTTCGCGTCAGTTTCACTAGTTTTAGCATCTTCATTAGCTTTAACAGCATTCTCTTCGGATTTTTTTACTTCAACCTGCTCGGTTGCTGCAGCACCGTGTTCTCCACCATGTCCTGCTGCATCATGCTTTTTACCATCACACAGACTTAAAAAGAAAAATGCAAATAACCAAAAAGAAAGTCCCATGATTACCGGTGGACCAAAAACTGCTTTTTTACCTTCGTTGTGATGATGTGTATCGTGTCCCATGATGTTTTTAAATTTTTGTCAAAAATAATAGAATGATTGAATAATTCAAAATTCAATATTTGAAAATTCAATATTACGATTATGCGTGTGTTAATGCGTAATCAAAACTTTCGGCAGTGCTGTTCATCATATCCAGCTCCCAGCCTTGTGGAAACGGGGCCTCCAATAATGATCCTTTCAGCATATTCGGATACATCTGTGCATAGGTTTGGATCAGGTTAGGAGAAACCCTGCGGTAAATATGCGAACGGTGTAATTTGTCAGGGTGATCGATGCCTGCGGCAGCCATTAATTCAACAGCTGCTTTTATTGTTTCATGTTGGAAATTGGCAACACGCACTTTTTTATCATCCACATTTAAACCTTCATATAATTTGGGATTTTGTGTGGCAACACCGGTAGGGCATTGATTGTTGTTACATTCCAATGCCTGTATGCAACCAAGTGCGAGCATCATAGCGCGAGCACAATTACACATATCGGCGCCTAATGCAAAATTCTTTACCAGGTCGAAACCGGTGTGTACTTTACCGGAAGCAATGATCTTGATATGTTTTTTGATACCAAATCCATTCAGTGTATCATAAACAAAAGCAAGCGCATCGCGCAAAGGCATACCAACTGAATTACTGAACTCAAGCGGTGCAGCACCGGTTCCGCCTTCACCACCATCTACAGTAATAAAATCGGGCATGATGTCGAGCTTTATCATTGCTTTACAAATGGAAATGAATTGATTTTTTTGTCCTATACACAACTTAAATCCAACTGGTTTTCCACCAGAAAGGTCACGTAATTTTTGAATGAACTGAAGCATTTCTACCGGGGTAGAAAAAGCGGTATGATAAGGTGGTGATAAAACATCTTTGCCTTTTTCAACCAAACGAATTTTGGCAATTTCATCGGTAACTTTTGCTGCCGGTAAAATTCCTCCATGCCCGGGCTTTGCACCTTGCGATAATTTTATCTCGATCATTTTTACATTAGGCAAAACCGCTCTTTCTGCGAAAGAATCGTAATTAAAAGTGCCGTCTGTATTTCTGCACCCAAAATATCCCGTTCCTATCTGCCAGAATACATCTCCACCCGGATTTAAATGATATGGGCTTAATCCGCCTTCACCAGTATTATGTGCAAAGCCTCCCAATTTTGCTCCACCATTTAATGCCATGATCGCATTTTTGCTGAGTGAACCATAACTCATAGCAGAGATATTTAATACACTTGCCGAATAAGGTTGTTTACATGCGGGACCACCAACAGTAACACGTGGATTGTGGTTAACTTTACTGTGGGGAAGAGGCGCTATGCTATGGTTCAGCCATTCATATCCTGTATCGTATACATTTAACTGTGTTCCAAATGGAGTAGTGTCGTTTACTTTTTTTGCACGCTGATAAATTACATTTCTGCTTAAGCGGTTAAAAGGAGCTCCGTCTGTATCTGATTCAACAAAGTACTGGTATACTTTAGGACGCATCCATTCAGCCATCCAACGCATTCTTCCAAGTATGGGATAATTTCGTTTAAGAGTTTGTTTGGTCTGAATCATATCAGAAACGCCCATAAAAACAAGAGGTGCGATCAATACAAAAGACCACCAGAAAGGAGTCCATAAAAACCATGAAATAGCAGCAGCGCCCAAACAAAGCACTATTGAGAAAATGATAAATGAACCGCGCATAGAGTAAGGATTAGTTTATCAAATATAAAAAGAAACCGATATAAATTGTAATTTTACTTAAGAATTGGAGAGCATGCCGTCTATTATTTTACTAAGAGGTTTACCCGGTAGTGGAAAAACAACACTAGCCCGGTTATTGAGCGAAAATGGCAAATACCCGGTTACTTCCATTGACAGTTATTTTACCAATTCTGAGACAGACGAGTATGTCTTCAATTATAAAGATAATCACCTGGCAT
>DASWXS010000484.1:0-5465 GCA_036405375.1 Bacteroidia bacterium | reverse complement strand
AAGGATATCATACCACTGCCCAATTTGAACCTATCATAAAGTATTTTGGAAGTGGTTCGTATCAAACCAAAACATACGAAGAGTTCTCAAAAACCTTTACGCCTGCATTCAAATAATTGCAGGTTGAACCATTTCTCATGAAAAGATCGTTCTACATACTTTTTTCGCTTTTGATGCTTTTGTTATTTAGCAGTAACAGCGTTTTTGCCCAGAAGAAAAAAGGCTCAAAAAAACGACATCATGCTCCCAAAGAACTAGCTGTAAAAAAACAGGTGAAAAAAGACACTTTAACTTCAAAGATCTGCGCCGATTCATTGATAGCGAGGGCAAAACGCTTTTTAGGCACTCCTTATAAATATGCATCCTGTTCGCCTGATGCAGGCTTCGATTGTTCGGGTTTTGTGTACTATGTATTTGGAACATTCGATACAAAGGTTCCACGCTCCTCTATTGATTACGGTTCATTAAAAGGCTCTATTCCTTCCGATTCGGCAAGGGTTGGTGACGTTATTGTATTCACTGGCACCAATGCTTCCAACAGGCGTGCAGGTCATGTTGGAATAGTGATATCAAATCCAGGAGAAGAGTTAACCTTTATCCATTCATCTTCCAACAAAAAACGTGGTGGCGTGATCATTTCTACTTATAAATCGTCGCCCTATTATGAAAAAAGATTTATAAAGATCGTACGACTGGAAAATACCTGGGTGGATAAATGTGTGGCAAAGTAGTGATTGGGCAATAAAGCAATACTTAATGACGTGTTAGGTCGAGCGTAGTCGGGACCACACTGTCTACATCTCGACTCCGCTCGATGTGACAAAACATATTAATCCTTCACTCTGCTGAAACGTAGCGTTTTTAGCATCCAGTTCGGCAAAGGTTTTTTAGGGTCACGTTTATCAAGATCGAGGTACCAGCCCAGTTTTTTCATGATCGGAATTTTATGCGTTTCCACAAACTCTATCAACGCACCATCCGGGTCTTCAATATAGGCAAACTGCCCCGCAGCTTCTCCCATGTCAAAGTCAGGATTACTTTCAACGGTAAACGGATGTCCTTTTTCAGCGCAGTGTTTTTTTAAGCCCTGCATATCTTTAATATCAAAGCAAAAATGGATAAAGCCCGGATCTCCCCAATAACGGTTCTCAAATATTTTCCTTCCTGTTTTTTCTGTGTATTGAACAAGCTCAATAATACTGCTTCCCAATAAGTTGCTGAAACTACCTGCCCGTGGCTTGCTATGCTTTAACAATACACGACGTGCTTTGTTTTCGCTACCTTCAATGCCTTTCCAATCAGCGAACACTTCCGTTTTATCATAAATCACGGTATCGTAACCAAGAATCTCCGAATAAAATTTCTTTGAGCGTTCCATATCTGAAACACCTATTACCATTCCGCATGGCCCCCCCTGCTCCAACATACCTTTGTAGAACCAGTCGTTATACTCCACCAGCTCAAACATATTTCCATAAAGATCTTTTACATAGAAATGCTTCTTTCCATCAGGCCCTGTAGTTACAGGTGTAATAATATTGACCCCGTTTGTCTTTAAACGTGCGTAACTCTTTTCTACGTCCTCAGTTTTCATTTTTGCGATGGTAAAACCAAGATCTCCTGCTTCTACAGTAAACGGAGCTGGCTGAGGAGTTCGGCTTTTGTATTGCCAGATCTCGAATCCACCACCACCTTTCAGGTTGATAGCGAGGATTGCGTGACGCTTGTGTCCCTGGTTGCCGGTATAAGGAAGCATTTGAGTTGCTTCAGAATCCTCGTTCAGCATTGGAATATCCATTCCAAAATTCTTACGGTACCAGGCAAATGCCTCATGCACGTTTGTATTTCCGATTCCTACCTGTTGAATACCTGATATGATGTATGACATAAAATCTAAATTATGGTACAAATATAATAAGCCATTTTTCACCACATAGGTACATAGACCAATATTTATTCATGTATAAGTAATTATTATACAAATAAGGACACATTAGTCTGGAAAGCTATGTATCTATGTGGTTAAAAAAGTATAAGCATCTTAAGGTTTCAGGGATTATCCGTATTTTTGCTCAAATTTTCTTTCATGTCAGATCAAGCATTCTTACAAACCATATTAGCATCTACTGTTGATGCTGACCTCAAAAAAATAGCAGAAAAAGTTGTAGCCGGAGAACGTATTACCTTTGATGAGGGTGTGATGCTTTACGAAAAAGGGGAATTAGGTTACCTGGGCGCACTGGCCAACTTTGTAAAGCAAAGAAAATCGGGCAGCAAAGTATATTTTAATCGTAATTTTCATATTGAGCCTACTAATGTGTGTGTGTACACCTGTGCGTTTTGCGCATACTCGCGATTAATCAAAAACCGCGAAGAAGGTTGGGAAATGAGCATAGAACAGATGATGGATATCGTAAAAAAATACGATGGACAGGAAGTTACCGAAGTTCACATAACCGGCGGTGTGGTTCCCAAGCAGGATTACAAATTTTACCAGGAACTATTTAAAAGCATTAAAGCACATCGCCCCGACCTGCATGTAAAAGCGCTTACACCGGTTGAATATCATTACATTTTTAAGAAAGCGAAAGTAAGTTATGAAGAAGGAATGAAAGCCATGCGTGAAGCAGGGCTTGACAGCATGCCGGGCGGTGGAGCAGAGATCTTTCACCCGGAAATACGCGACCAGATTGCAGGTGGAAAATGCACGGCTGAAGAATGGCTGGCTATTCATGAAACCTGGCACAATATGGGAATGCATTCCAATGCAACCATGTTATACGGCCACATCGAAAAATTCTGGCACCGGGTTGATCATATGGAAAAATTACGTCAACTACAGGACAGAACAAACGGATTCAATTGCTTCATTCCGTTAAAGTTCAGGAATGGTAACAACCAGATGTCACACGTTTCTGAAGTAAGTGTTATTGAAGACTTGCGTAACTATGCAATCAGCAGAATATACCTGGATAATTTCAATCATGTGAAGGCATACTGGGCCATGATCGGCAGAAGCACTGCTCAGCTTTCATTGAATTTTGGCGTGGATGATATTGACGGAACAATTGACGATACTACCAAAATATACTCGATGGCAGGCGCAGAAGAGCAAACACCTAAGTTAACCACTCAGCAATTGGTAGAACTGATCAAACAAACAGGACACAAACCAATTGAGCGAAGCACTTTATACGACACCGTAAAAGATTATTCGGAAGTAGAATTTGCATAAAACAAAAAAACGGCTACTGAGAATAGCCGTTTTTATTTTAATGATTATTGCTCTAAAGTATACTCCTCAGTTCCCATTCCTGTATACCCGTCTGAATAAGCATCAGTATAATTACTGGTGATCACCATCTTTTTATTTCTAAGTTCCCTGATATTAAAGGTCATATCAGTAAAATTTCCCTGAAAGTTTGCTGACAGATCCTGATCCTTTTGCGAAGTAAAATGAATAACGATCTGCTCTTTATTTTTCAGCTCACCTATTTTTCCCGTAAAATTCCAGGTACCTGTTGAAGTCATGGTTTTCCCATCAAGTACTCTCACCATTTCCATTTTTCCATCTTTTTCAAACTTCATAGTCATACTGCAGCTTCCTGAAGTAGTAGTTGTAAAGCCGTTGTTGGTGGTGGAGCTACTATACGTAGTATGATTAAATGTATAAGTTTGGGATCCTGCAGTGGTAACTCCTCCGCTGCTATTTGTATATGAAGAATTCAGCTTTCCTGATTTCATCGTCCACGATCCTTCAACTCTTGCCCTTCTGCTTCTTAATGACAGGAAAGGATCATCCGTTCCTTTTTTGCATTCGGTTAAAAAAAGGGGTGCGCATAAACCCAGTAACACTAACAATCTATTCATTTGTGTCTTTAATTTATTCATTTGTTGTTTTTTTGCAAATAAAACAAAAACAAACGAATATTAAATTATTGTTTGATATCCGGAAAATCAGAAAATCATGGAAATTCAGAAGGCTTGCCTCCATTCGCACTATTTATAGGACATACAACTCTATAATAAAAACAGCTATTAAGACATAAAAAAAATAAAAGGTCTCGTTTTTTTGATATCCGTAAATAAATGCCAACCGCTTGTTACGTTTTTTAACAGGATACTTAACTGTTGATGGATATTGGTTAAACGCGGGAAAACTTTTACAGGTACTTAGCAAGCTCTTTTACTCCGCTCACCGCTCTTTCTTTTATGTGCTTAAGATTAGCAATATAATTAAGATCAAAATGCCCCGGATCAATCAGGTATTTATCAATGGAATTATCAGCCACTTCAATTAACCCGGCTGCAGGGTATACATTGAGTGAAGTTCCAATGGTAATAAAAATATCTGCAGAATTTACCATACGAGCGGCCTTATCCATATTGGGAACCATTTCGCCGAACCAAACAATATGTGGTCTCAGTTGACTACCTTTTTCGCAGTTATCCCCGATTTTAACTTCCCAGTTCTTTACATCATACACCAATGTTTCATCATGAGAAGAACGTACCTTCATAATTTCTCCATGAAGATGAAGTACATTTTTACTTCCTGCTCTTTCATGCAGATCATCTATATTCTGGGTAATGATCTGCACATCATATTTTTTCTGCAGATCAGCAAGGAAATAATGGGCCTCATTGGGTTTAGCCTCCATCACCTGTTTACGACGAAGGTTATAGAAGTGTGTCACCTTTTTGGGATCTTTTTTCCAGGCTTCGGGGGTAGCTACTTCTTCTATTTTGAATTGTTCCCACAAACCACCAGAATCACGGAAAGTTTGTATACCACTTTCAGCGCTCATTCCTGCACCTGTAAAAACTATAATCTGTTTCTTTGACATTAGATGTTATGAAAGTAACTAAATTTTCAGATACTGCAAAACATGCTTCAGCAATGCCTTAGTCGCAAAAAAATCAGCGTTTCAGCTTAGGATCCAGGGCATCACGTAATCCTTCACCTATAAGGTTGTACATGGTTACGGTTAAAAATATGGCAAGTCCGGGAAATACTACCAGCCACCAGGACGAAGTGCTTTCGCGCGCTTCGCTTAGCAATTTGCCCCAGGTAACCGTTTCGGGAGGCACACCGACACCAATAAACGATAAGCCCGATTCGGTTAAAATAGCGCCTGCAATACCAAAAGCGATAGCAATTAAAGCCGGGCCAATAGCATTAGGAAGCGCGTGCTTGAAAATGATATAACGGTTTTTTAAACCCAGGGCGTGCGCAGCCTGGATGTAATCGAGCCTGCTTATTTTTAAAAACTCTGCACGTGTTAAACGGGCGATAATGGTCCAGTTACTAAAACCAATAATCATTACGAGGGTCGCAAATGAAGGTCTCGAAATAGCCGCGATGGCAAGGATGATCAAAAACAAAGGTAATGAGTTGATGATCTCTATTAATCGCGATATAATACTGTCGACCGGTACATTGATCGTTTTATTAAAAAATTTAA
>DASWXS010000483.1:0-9242 GCA_036405375.1 Bacteroidia bacterium | reverse complement strand
AAATCAGCAAAGCATGAATGAGAATAAGGAGGTAATAAAGAAATTTTACACAGCTTTTCAGAATAAAGAC
Source organism: Bacteroidia bacterium (assembly GCA_036405375.1). Lineage (GTDB taxonomy): Bacteria > Bacteroidota > Bacteroidia > B-17B0 > Aurantibacillaceae > JADJDM01. Next base: position 9,172 of record DASWXS010000483.1, on the reverse strand, counting down.
TATGAAACCATGCAGCATATGTATGCTGATAATGCTGTTTTTTCTGATGAAGTATTTGTTGATTTGAATGCAAAGCAGGTTCGTGCTATGTGGGAAATGCTCATAAAACGTGGAACAGATATGAAACTCGAATTCAAAAATGTGCATGTGGTAGATGATGTAGGAAGTGCGGAGTGGATGGCCACTTATACTTTTTCCTCAACAGGACGTAAGGTTATAAATAGAATTAAAGCAAACTTTATTTTTGAAAATGGAAAGATCATCAGCCATACAGATGCGTTTAGTTTCCCGCTTTGGGCCAAGCAGGCACTGGGATTTAAAGGTTTATTGCTTGGAAGAACCAATTTTCTGAGGAATAAGGTGCAGGCAACTGCTATGAAAAATCTTGAAGATTTTATGAAGAAATAGGTTCGGGTGGAACTACACGGCCTGTTTTTTTTCCAGTCATTGCAACATTCAGTATTCCGATAGCGGCAATAATGTGTTTAAGAGAGTGTCCGCTTATTATACCAATAGCTTCATGAATTTGCTGATCGAAATGCTCACACAATTTGGCAATAACATAAGCTACCAACAAAAACCAATAGTGCTTGCCTTGTGCTGCTCTATTAGAAAAGAACAACAGTACCACCGGTATAGCCAGCATGGGGTAAAACTGTACAAGAGCGTATAAACGCAAGTCGCCACTCAATATCCAATAAAGTATAGAAGCTATTCCACATAAAATAAATGGGATCAATAAGATTTTGCCGGCTTTTTTATTAATAAATTCACCAACCAACAATGCACAGAGTGACATAAAAGCAATGGTCATTGGCAGGCGGTCGAGGAGGAGCGAACGGCTGTTTGGATCATAATGATAAAAGGCAGATCCCAGCGCGACAAAAATAATTCCGGCGAAAAAACTAACACGTGGATAATATAAATTGTCACTGCCATTTGTTCTGTAAATCCCAATCATACCAATAATAAGGAACGGGAAATTGGAGATCACATTCCAGAAATTAGGAATGCCACAAATGGTTTTTGTATCACTGAAATGGTGATAATCTTCATCCTGCAGGAGAGGAGCAGAGATTGCAATATAGGTTAAGGAAATCAGTGCCAGTAAAGCAAGCAGACCATATCCGAAAGTTTGTTTTTTCATTTGAATTGTTTTCACAAAGGTCATTTGTTTGCAGATTTTTCTCTTTGATATAGATCAAAAATGTATGTAACCTTTTTCTTCATCCCGTATTATACTATAAACCCACAACCATGCGCAGTTTTATTTTTGTCCTTCTTTTATTTGCTGAAAGTGTTGTTCAGGCTCAGATTAAAGAATATACTGAACGAATTGATATACCTTATAAATCAAAAGCCCTGACAGAGAAAAACCTGAAACAGGTAAGGAGTATTTGGGAACGTTTGCCAAAAAACAGTACCGTTGAGTTAATACTTATTGCTGAAAAAGAGATCCGAAAACTTGATCCATTAGCTTTGGTTAGTTTATCCATGTCTCGTGCCGAATCGATCAAACTTTTCCTTACATCACAAAAGATCGCGCATGCGGCAGATATAATGTTCAATACTACTTCATGGATCGAAGAAGAAGGAATTTATGGAACAAAAACTTCCTTTAAGCGGATTGTACGGAATCCTTATAAAGTATATTCGGTTATTCTCAGTAAAGAAGTTCCTGCCTGTTACGATTATACTCCGGCTGAACTGCGGGCATTAAGCTCCAAAGATCCTTCGGTGTTTACCATTAATACCAGCCAGGATGCAACCATTACGGGGCCGGGTGGAGTTATCGTTTACATTCCCGCTCATTCTTTTTTGTTACCAAATGGAAAGTTAACAGCCGATATACAGGTTCAGTTGTGGGAATTTTTGAAAACCTCTGAAATGATTATGGCCGGTTTGTATACCAGCAGTACTGGAAAAATGTTAGAGACGGGAGGAATGATCTATATTCGTGCAAGTTGCGAAAATCAGTGCTTGAAATTATTACGCAGCTCTAAGATACTTGTGAAATTCCCGCTAATGTATTACGAGAAGCAATCTGGTATGTACAACTTTAAAGGAGTGCCGCTTACCGACATTATAGACTGGAAGCAAACTGAGTATGCAAACCAGGATACCGTTCCTCCGGTAGAGTGGGAAATGGAGCGCGATAGCGCAGGCAACCCGGCGTTTTATGTGTTCGAATCGAATGGACTGGGGTGGATCAATTGCGACCGTTTTTACAATGTTGAAGATAAAATTGATGTGCGTGTCACCAGCGAAGGCAATTTAAATTTTGAAGCAAGTCTTGTATTCAGTGACATCAACTCAATTATGCCCGGAGATTTTATTCCAACACAAAAAAACAATGTAATCTTTCATAATGTGCCGCGCGGTGCAGAAGTGACTTTGCTGATTTATGGATATGATCCAAAAAAGAAAACAGTACATTATTACATAGAACCAGTAAAACTCCAGGAAACAATTAGCACTGCCGCGAAATTAAAAGAAGTAACGCTGGATGAATTTAAACTGGTGGTAAAAGGGTTGAAGGGCTGACATTTGGTTATTGTTCCGGGATGGATAACACGAAAAGATAAGAGTATAAAGTACTGCGCGGTAATTGAAAAATAAATAGTAATTTAATGGGATGAATATAGCCCAACAAACCGCAAAACATTTGAGAGATGTTCACTTCGGAGGTAACTGGACAACATCTAACCTTCGGGATACACTTGCAGATGTTACCTGGCAGCAGGCAATTACAAAGGTAGATTCGTTCAATACAATAGCCGTTCTTACTTTTCATGTCAATTATTTTGTGAGTGCGTTATTGAATGTGCTAAAGGGAAATCCACTTAATGCAAATGATAAATTCAGTTTTGATCATCCGCCGATAAATTCACAGGAAGACTGGGAAGCTATGAAAAACAGTATTTATGAGGAAGCAGAAGCTGCCGCACGGTTAATTGAGCAATTGCCTGATAGTAAATTGCTGGAAACATTTGAAGATGAAAAGTATGGAAGTTATTATCGCAACATAAACGGAATTATAGAGCATATGCATTATCACCTGGGACAAATGGTAATTATCAAAAAGCTTATAACCAAACAATGACCTAACCAGAAGCACGAAACCTCAAACAATTAAACATTAATATGAATACAGTAGGTTATTTTGAAATCCAATCCTCTGATCCAAAACGCGAGATCAGTTTTTATGAAACCGTTTTTGGCTGGAAATTTATTAAGGAAGAATTTGTTCCGATCGAATATTATCGAATTGAAACAAATGGTATTAATGGAGGACTTTTAAAACGTCCTGCTAAAGTTCCTCCGCACGAACATGGTACTAATGCTTATGTGTGTTCCATCCAGGTTGAGAGTTTTGACAGAACAGCTGATCTTATTCTAAAACAGGGAGGAATAGTGGCATTGCCTAAGTTTGCAATTCCCGGGCGGTGCTGGCAGGGATACTTTATCGACCAGGACCATAACACGTTTGGAGTGTTTGAGGTGAACGAGAAAGCAGGATAAAGTAAGTTTGTTGAACTCTTGTATATAAAAGAAATGCCCGGTGTTACGGGCATTTCTTTTTTGTAAACTAATAAAGTTTTATTCTTTCACAATTTTACTTTGCTGAATAACCTGCCCGTTGTTGTCAGTTAATGTAATAAAATATATTCCCGGGTCAATTCCATCCAGCGAAATCTTTGTTGTTAACTCACTGACTTTTGTTGCCTTTATCGTTTGTCCTATTGCATTCATTACTGAGAGCCTGGTTCCTTTTGAAACAGTAGGTAGTTGAATCGTAATTTGGTCAGTGGTAGGGTTCGGATAAATAGTCCATTGTAGCTCTTTACTTTCTTTTAGTCCTACTACTGAAGTTAATTCATAACGGCTGAAAAATTTCCATGCTTCTATAGCGTAAGAAATATCATTGGCAGGAGGATATAACCAAACATGGTCGGCATCGTTTACTTTAAATAATTCAACCACCGAATTCTGATCGCCATTTGCATATACATCGTGCTCCACTGTGTACCCATCAGCAACAAGATCAGGAAGCAGGGTGTGTGTAGAACTAGCATCGGTATTATTTTTTGTTTTCCAGAAATCGATCAGGGCATCTGTATTCATGCCATAGGAATTGGCAGTATAGGAAATGGTTCCGTCTGCTGTTCCATGAAAATGAGCCACAGGAACCGGGCGTAAAGGGTTGCAGGTTGAGCTTATCTCTGTTCCGATTGTTCCAGCCATAGATGCAATAGCCGCTATACGTGTGCTTAATTCGCAGGCTAATCGTTGTGTCATAAAACCTCCCATCGAAAAGCCAAGCGAATAAATACGGTCCTGGTTAACGGAATAATGAGCACTGGTGCTATCGATTAATGCATTGATAAAAGCAACGTCGTTTATTGCCGCATTAGGATAATATCCAAATTGGCCTGCTCCCGAGTGCCATGCGGTAGAGCCCAGAAAAGCATCTGTTAAAGCCGCCGGGCAAATAACAATAAAGTTGGCAGTATCGGCAATATAGTTCATTCCAATGCCACTGAAATTGGTCATGTTATCGCCAAGTCCATGTAGTGTAAATACAATGGGTACAGGGTTAGCCGGGTTATAAGCAGCAGGCACATAAAGCCTGTATTGCCTTGTATTTCCCTGGAAAGTAAAACTTTTGTTTTGCCATTGTCCGAATAGGGATGTTGACGAAAACAAAAAACTTAATAAGGAGCAGTAAATTAATTTTTTCATTTGCCTCGTTTCATAAATTTTGGTCAAAGTAGGAAAGTATTTGGTAAATACGAGGCTGTTTTTATTCCTGTATGAGATTGGAAATAAGATTGAAAGAAGGTTGAGTTGAAGCAATTTCTTGTTCAGATTCTTTTTTCAAAGCAGATGCTGCTCTCCACATGTTCATATTTTCCATAATTTGGAATAATGTGATAGCCTGTCTTTTTATATAATGCGATGGCTTCCGTTTGTTTATTGCCTGTTTCCAGGATAAGGGTGTTAAAACCTAATTCTTTACTCCAGCTTTCGAGCTCTTTTAAAACCGTTGATGCAATCCCTTTTCCCCGCTTTTCGGGTAAAACGTACATGCGTTTTACCTCCATCAACTCATTGCTGTATTGCCTTATTGCCCCGCAACCTGCAGGTTCATTATTATCGTAAGCCAGGATTACATGCTTGATGGTATCCGACGTATTCAGCGCAGCAAAAAAAGCATGATCCTCCCCGTCCAGAATCCGTAGCACTTCATCCAGTTGCGTAACAAGAGCCTGGAAATCATTATTATCGGAAGTAGTTCTTTTTAATGTGATCATTTGTATTCTTGAGGCAAAGATAGGGTCGATGAGATATTTTAAGATATAAAAATTCAGCTTCTTTATTTATAATCTGTCTAAATAACTCTTATTTAACATTTGATTTTGCCTGTTAATGGGCGGTTCAAATCAATAGGGAATAAACCTTTATTTTCCCTTTGTATTTGTGGTCTTGAAACTTATATTTGTTCCCGATATTTATATTAAACTCGACAAAAAAACAGTTTATGAGCAAACAAAACTTTTCCAACTCTACTATCGGAAAAAAGATCATTATGGGGCTTACCGGTTTATTCCTCATCTCGTTTTTGGTTATTCACGTTACATTAAATTCATTCATCTTCTTTAACGATGGTGGTGTTTCGTTTAATGCAGGAGCAGATTTCATGGCTCATAACCCAATTGTTCGTATCCTGGAAGTAGGCTTGTTCGCAGGGTTACTTGCTCATATCTTTATGGCGTTGATTCTTACGATCAAAAATAACAAAGCCCGCCCGGTGAAATACGCAGTTACCAATGGTAATGCAAACAGCAAGTGGTACAGCCGTTCAATGGGTATCTTAGGTTCTTTGTTATTGTTGTTCCTTGTAGTTCACTTAGGTAATTTCTGGGTGCCTACCAAAGCTGCAGTTTGGAACCATGAAACACACGATACATTCGCAGGAATGAAAGAGGTTTTCTCTAAATGGTATTTCGTAGCCATTTATCTTGTTGGTGTAATTTCACTTTGCTATCACTTATTGCACGGTTTCAAATCCGCATTCCAGTCATTAGGTTTAACACATAAAAAATATGCACGCTTGCTTCATGTAACCGGTGCAGCATTTTCTTATGTGGTTTGCTTATTGTTTGCAGCTATGCCAATTACCATGCATTTCGGATTAATTAAATAATAATTTATTCAACATTTCATATATGTCATCATCAAAATTAGACGCTAAGATCCCTGAAGGAACACTGGAGAACAAATGGACCAAATACCGTTCTACTGTACATCTTGTGAACCCGGCAAACAAGCGTAGTTTAGAGGTTATTATTGTTGGTTCAGGTTTGGCAGGTGCTTCGGCTGCTGCTTCCCTGGCTGAAATGGGATATAAAGTAAAAGTATTCTGTTTCCAGGATTCTCCACGCCGTGCACACAGTATCGCTGCACAGGGGGGTATCAACGCGGCTAAAAATTATCAGAATGATGGTGACAGCGTTTACCGTTTGTTCTATGATACGATCAAAGGTGGTGACTACCGTGCACGTGAAGCCAACGTTCATCGTTTATCTGAAGTATCAGGTAATATCATCGACCAGTGTGTTGCGCAAGGTGTTCCATTTGCACGTGAATACGGCGGAACTTTAAGTAACCGTTCATTTGGTGGAACACAGGTTCAGCGTACATTCTATGCTGCGGGGCAAACAGGTCAGCAGTTACTATTAGGAGCTTATTCAGCATTGCAACGCCAGGTTGGTATGGGTGCTGTTAAATTATATGCACGTCATGAAATGCTGGACGTGGTAAACATTGATGGTAAATGCCGTGGTATTATTGCACGTGACCTGATAACAGGTAAGCTGGAAAGGCATTTCGGACATGCTGTATTATTAGCAACAGGTGGTTACGGAAACGTATTCTTCCTTTCTACCAATGCAATGGGAAGTAATGTAACTGCTGCGTGGAAAGCGCACAAAAAAGGAGCATTCTTCGGAAACCCATGCTATACACAAATTCACCCGACCTGTATTCCGGTAAGTGGTGATCATCAATCGAAATTAACTTTGATGTCAGAATCATTGCGTAACGATGGTCGTATATGGGTTCCTAAAAAAGCAGGAGATACCCGTAAACCAACGGATATTCCTGAAGATGAAAGAGATTATTACCTGGAAAGAAGATATCCTGCTTTTGGTAACTTAGTACCCCGCGACGTAGCTTCACGCGCTGCTAAAGAACGTTGTGATGCAGGTTTCGGTGTTGGTGCAAGTAAACTTGCCGTATATCTTGATTTTGAAGCAAATATGATGCGTTATGGACAGATTGAAGCTAACAAGCAAGGTCTTCACAATCCGTCAAAAGAAAAGATCCGTGAATTAGGACGCGATGTGGTAAAAGAGAAATATGGTAACCTGTTCGATATGTATAAGCAGATCACTGGTGAAGATCCGTATGAAGTTCCAATGCGTATCTATCCTGCGGTTCATTATACTATGGGTGGATTGTGGGTTGATTACAACTTAATGACAACCGTTCCTGGTTTGTATGCATTAGGTGAGGCTAACTTCTCCGATCACGGAGCTAATCGTTTGGGAGCTTCTGCATTAATGCAGGGATTGGCAGACGGTTATTTTGTTATTCCATATACAATCGGAGATTATTTGTCTGAAGAAATCCGTACAAAAGCGATCTCAACTGATCACGAAGCATTTGTTAAAGCAGAGGCTGAAGTGCAGGAGCGTATCAATAAACTCATGTCCATCAAAGGAACAAAATCTGTTGATCATTTCCATAAGGCATTGGGTAAAATCATGTGGGACAAATGCGGTATGGCTCGTAACGAAGCCGGATTAAAATCAGCGATCGTAGAGATTCAAAAATTGCGTGAAGAGTTCTGGAAAGACGTTCGTGTACCGGGAGATGCAAATGAGTTTAACCCTGAGTTGGAGAAAGCTGGTCGTGTGGCTGATTTCATTGAACTTGGAGAGCTGATGTGTAAAGATGCATTAAACCGTAACGAAAGCTGTGGTGGTCACTTCCGTGAAGAGTTCCAGACAGAAGAAGGCGAAGCATTGCGTGATGATGTTAATTACGCTTATGTTGCAGCCTGGGAAATGAAAGAGATCGGAAACTGGGAGTTGCACAAAGAAGATCTGAAATACGAAAATATTAAGATCGCTGCACGATCATATAAATAATACTAAACTAAAATCATCAGGCCATAAGGAAAATAGCCTGGATCAATAAATCAAAAAAATATACGAAATGAGTATAGACGGTAACAGCTTCGACAATATGTTTGAAGAAGAAAAAGTGGGGATGAGAGCGAAAGTAACAACGTATCGCGATCTTATCGTATGGCAGCGTGCAATGCAGTTGGTTGAAGGTGTATATAACGTTACCAAAAAACTTCCTGATTCGGAAAAGCTGGCTTTTGCAAGCCATTTGAACAGTGCTGCAGTAATCATTCCTGCAAAAATAGCGGAAGGTTGGGGCAGAAAAAATACCAAGAACTACCTGCAGTTATTAAAAACAGCAAGAGCTTCTTTGTTCACTACAGAAACATACCTTATCGTTCTTAAAACAGTTAACCTTCTTTCTGAAGAAGAAGAAGCAAAACTGTTGGGTTATGTTGATGAAGTGAAAAAAATGCTGAACGGATTGATCAAATCTCTCAACAACAAATTAAAAACAAGTAATTACTAATATTAAATCATAAAATTTATGAGCGGTTCCGGAGAAAAAACATTGAATCTTACCTTAAAAGTATGGCGTCAAAAAAATGCCACAGCAAAAGGGAATTTAGAAGTTCACAATGTTACAGGCATTTCTACTGATATGTCTTTCCTTGAAATGTTCGACGTGTTAAACGAAAAACTGATCAACGAAGGAAAAGAGCCTATTGCATTTGACCACGATTGCCGCGAAGGTATTTGCGGAATGTGCAGTATGTATATCAACGGACGCCCTCACGGACCTAAAGGTGGCGTTACTACCTGCCAGTTACATATGCGTTCATTTAAAGATGGAGATACTATTGTTGTTGAACCATGGAGAAGTGCCGCTTTCCCTGTGATCAAGGACCTGGCTACTGACAGAAGCGCGTTCGACCGTATCATCGCTTCCGGTGGTTTTGTGTCTGTAAATACAGGTA
>DASWXS010000482.1:0-1623 GCA_036405375.1 Bacteroidia bacterium | reverse complement strand
TGGCCTTATGCTTTATATATTATTCACATACCATTCCATTTTTGATCAGGCTATTGTTATAGGTCTGAAGAAATGCCTTTTGTTTTTTTAATGCTACATTTGCAATTGAATCATGTGGTGCCTTTACCATTTCACTCCACTCCGCATTTCCTACCTTAAACCAACGCGCCTTATCAGTACTTTCGTTATACTCGATCAGGTAATTGTTATAAAAGAACTGGCAAAGATTGTTATATGAATTCACCGCAAAATGATCGGTACCTTTATCGAACGGATCATTTCCTAAAGCAAAGTAAGGCAGGTCATAATGCATGTAGCTTAAAATACCGGGCATAATATCAGTTTGCTGGATCACCGTTGAATCAATAGCTTTAAATGAAGTTCCGGGCTGGTAAAATAAAACAGGGATTTGGTAATTACCGGCCTGGTTTGCATAGAACGGATCTGCCGAAGGACCGGTATGATCAGCTGTAATAACAAAGAGTGTATTGGTAAACCACTTCTCTTTTCTCACGCTTTCAAAAAAACGTTTCAAAGCAAAATCTGAATACATAATTGATTTGTGAACAGGCAAAGGTCCTTCGGGGAAAGACTGCTTGTATTTTTCGGGAACAACAAAAGGATGATGCGAGCTTAAAGTAAAAACAGAGCTTAAAAAAGGTTGTTTCATTTTTCCCAGTTCAACTGCATAGCGTTGTAGGAAGGGTTCGTCCCAGATGCCCCAGGTACCATCATAATCTTTATCGTCATTATATTCCTTTCTTCCGTAGTACCGCTCGAACCCTGCCATTTTACAATAGGAATCGAAATTCATGGTACCATTTGTTCCACCGTGATAAAAAGAAGTATTGTATCCTTTCTTTTTTAAAAGCGTGGCCAGGCTTTGAATTTTGTTATTGCTGTAGATCGTATTGAGATAAGGTTCGTGAAGTGAAGGAGTAGACGAAAGGATTGCCGGAATACCTTCAATGGATCGTTTACCATTAGAGTAACCATTAATGAACAAATAACCCTCTTCCATCAGCGAGTCTAAAAAAGGTGTATACGATTTCTCCTTAAATGAAATACCGGTGTATTCTTTCGAAAAGCCTTCCAGGATAATTACAACTACATTCAGTGGTGTAAATGCCACTGTATCCTTGTTCATTTTGCAAGGATCAAAAAGTTTTATGCATTCACTTTCACTAAAATAAGTTTTCTCTTCAAAGCTGTTCAACTCTGCAGACCTGATCATAGAGAAAGGCGTGTTCAGCACCAATGGAATTTTATCGGATGTAACATGATCGCCAGCGTTCACAATGCCAATCGGGATAAGTTGCAATCCTCCGCGAAAACCAATAACGACAAGCCCTGTAAACACAATCATTAAGCCTGAGCGGATCAACACCGTTTTTTTAGTTAACGTTTCTCCTTCCAGGTTGAGGATATAACGTTGAGCCAGTTTTTTATAGAACAAATGCAGGATAACTACAAATGCGATAGCGATCAGGAATACATACCAGAAATCTTTCAGGAAAGCAGGAAGTAAAGCTTCCATATCTGTTTGACCTCCCATCAGGGCAAATACATCAAACGTGGTACGTTTATGCGTAAACGAAAAATAGGCAAAGTCGGAGCAGTTAG
>DASWXS010000481.1:0-8743 GCA_036405375.1 Bacteroidia bacterium | reverse complement strand
TGATAATGCAGGTAATGTATTGGTTGCAAGTTCTACGCGATCTGCTGACTTTCCTATTGTGAATGGATTTGATAATATTTTGAATGGGATACAGGATGGGATAGTGTTTAAACTGTCGCCGCAACTCGATCAGTTATTATGGAGTACTTATTTTGGAGGTAGTAGTATGGATGCGGGTTTTGCGTTAAGCCTCGATGGTATCGGAAACGTTTTCATAACGGGAGGAACCTGTAGCCAGGATTTGACTATAACTGCCGGGGCATATAGATCCAGTTACAGCGGAGGTAAAGCAGATGGTTATATAGCCAAAATTAAATATGATGGCACTGAGCTCCTGCATTCTACATTTCTTGGAACAACTAACTACGATCAATGTTTCTTCGTTCAGCTCGACGATAGCGCAAACGTTTATGTTTTTGGACAAACACAAGGAGTTATTCCGGTTATAAATGCAGCTTATTCGAATAATAATGGACGTCAGTTCATATCCAAATTAGACAGTACGTTAGGAAGTATGATCATGCAAACAAAATTTGGAAACGGAACTCTGTATGTTAATATATCTCCTTCTGCATTTTTGGTTGATTGTGCCAGGAATATTTATCTGAGCGGCTGGGGAGGAAATATTCTTACAAGTATTCAAACTCTGAATATGCCTTTAACTCCAACCGCGCATCAAAGCACAACGGACGGTTTTAACTTTTACCTGATGGTTTTAAGTCCGAATGCAGGATCATTGCTTTATGCAACTTATTTCGGAGGCGCATTAAGTCACGAGCACGTGGATGGAGGAACCAGTCGGTTTGATAAAAAGGGAATAATATACCAGTCGGTTTGTGCCGGATGCCAGACAAATTCCTCACCTATAAATCATGATGATTTTCCGGTGACCCCTGGAGCATGGCCAACTTCTCTTTATGGTAATAATTGGAATCAATCTACTAATTGCAACAATGGGACATTTAAATTCAATTTTGAGTATGCTATACCTGTTGCGCGAATTACAAGTAGTGGCTTGAGCGGCTGCACACCGTTAACAGTGAATTTTGCGAATACGAGTATTTCGGCTGCGCAATATTTATGGGATTTTGGAAACAATGATACGACTTCTATGATAATGCATCCATCCAGAACATTTTCTGCACCTGGAACATATACTGTTAACTTGCTTGCCAAAAATAACGCATGCTATAATGTTTGGGATACAGCAGTTGTTTATGTTACTGTCCATCCCAAACCTTCTGTATCGTTTGTTCCTTCAACTGTTGCATGTACAGATACTTTCAATTTCAATAACACATCAACTATCCCGGGTGGAACAATGAGTTATGCATGGAATTTTGGAGATGGAGCAACGAGTACACTCGAAGATACGATGCATGTTTATACGACTCTTGGAACTTATACTACGTCTCTTATTGCTACTTCTGACAAAGGATGTAAAGATTCATTAAAGATCCCGGTTGTTACAAATATTCATCCCGATAGTGTCGGCTTGGGAACAGCATATTGCCCGGAGCGTATTCAACCTTATCAACTATATGCGCACGGAGGAGGAACTTATCAGTGGTCACCTGCCAGTGGATTAACCGGGACGACTATTTCAAACCCGATTGCGTCACCTTCCACCACAACAACATACTCGGTTGCTATAACCGAAACAGATTGGAGTGGTAATACTTGTCAAAGTATAGATACGGTAAGAGTAGAAGTATATCCGTCGGTAAATGCTAATTTTAATATGACTGTAAACAGCTGTGGCAACACTGCTCAGGTAAGTGATCTTTCTACAGCTGCTCCAACTTATTGGGGATGGTATTTCGGAGATGGAGATTCTTCACATATTCAAAATCCTGTGCATAGCTATGCGATCCCAGGAACATACTCTATAACTTTAGCAGTTGCAAATGCATATGGTTGTGTGGATACAATTGTTAAGCCATTGAGCATTGGCGGCTTCGATCCTTTATCTATAAGTGCATCGCAGCCTATATGTACCGGGAACTCTGCCCAATTGAGTGCGTCAGGAGGAGTTTCTTATGTATGGAGCCCGGCTGCAACACTTAGTAATGCTAATATTGCAAATCCTGTTGCTACACCAACGGCAACAACTATTTATACGGTTACGATCACTGCGGTCAACTCAATGGGTTTAACCTGCGTTTCCAATCTTTCTACTGCGGTGTTGATCCCGACACCCAGCAGTCTTCAGTTGAGTGCAACTGCAAACCCGGATACTATTGCTCCGGGCGAAGTAAGTTACATTAACACAAACATCGGCTCACCATACACTATTCAATGGACACCACCTTATGCATTATCGAGTGCGAGTGCTTATGATCCTACTGCTACACCAGGCCATACTACAACCTACCAGGCTATAGCCACCAGTAATATTGGCTGTAAGTTTGTTTTAGATTCGGTAACTATTTATGTGATTACCAATTTATGTAACGAAGGAAGCGTGTTTGTGCCGAATACCTTCTCGCCAAATGCGGATGGAACTAATGATGTATTGTATGTGAGAAGCAATTTTGTAACCGAATTATATTTCGCGGTATATAATCGCTGGGGAGAAATGGTATTTGAAACCACCGATATTAAAAAAGGTTGGGATGGTATATATAAAGGAATGAAATCTGATCCCGGTGTATTTGGATATTACCTCAAGTATAAATGTAATAACGGAGAAGAAAGTTTCAGAAAAGGAAATGTGACACTTATACGATAATGAAGAAAAATGCTTACATAATTATTCTCCTGCTTTGCTTTGTAGCGAGGGATTATAGTTATGCCCAGGATATTCATTTCTCCCAGTTCAGCATGTCGCCACTTAATCTCAACCCAGCTTTTACAGGTTTTTTTGATGGTGATTATCGCGGAGCAGCTAATTACCGAAGCCAATGGACAACTGTTCCGGTATCGTATTCAACTACTTCATTGCAGGCAGATATGCGCACTGATCTGAAAAAAATGGTAAGTAACAGAGTAGGGGCAGGGATTCTTTTTAACCATGATGTCGCTGGTGACAGTAAATATGGAACTACGCAATTATATATTCCGGTAAGCTATATTCATAAACTGTCTTCCGATTCCAATTTCTTTATGAGTATAGGATTGCAGCCGGGCATTTCGTCTGTTGGATTTAAAACCAACCAGCTTACCTTCGATAATCAATGGGATGGAGATGCATATAATCCGGCGCTTTCTTCGGGGGAGAATTTCCCGATAATGAGAAGAACCTATTTTGATGTGAACACAGGCTTAGTGTTGCAATATCAATTAAAACAACGCGCGGCTATTACCTTTGGAACAGCTATTTCACATTTAGGTACGCCGAAGATTTCTTATTTCAAAAATGAGGATATCACCCTGGATACGAAACTGAATATGTATTTGTCGTTTACTTACCCTATTGCTCCACAACTTGATTTGAATACCGAGTATTTATTCGAAAAGCAGGGTAAATACAAAGAGAATGTACTCGGGGCAAAAGTGTCTTATATTTTTCCTTCGAACGAAATCAATCCTGTGAGGCAGGCTGTGAGCATAGGAATGTACTTACGTACCAAAGATGCTCCTATCTTTAAAATAGGTTATGATTACAAGCAATGGCAGTTAGGCATGAGTTACGACCTGAATACCTCTGCATTTAATGCAGCTACCAACAGGCGTGGAGCCATTGAATTTGGCCTGATCTATATCTTTAAAAAGGATAAACCGTTTATAACGAAGAAAAGAGCTTGCCCGATTTACATGTAGGCTCATCAACAAAAAAGGAGCCCTTAAGCTCCTTCTAATAAATTCAACCTGGGATTATTTTTTCTTCTTTGTTGCTTTTCCAGCATCTTCTTTCCATTCTTTAAGAACGGTTGGTGCAGCACCTTCAAATACCAAAGTATGCATATAGAATAATAAGAACTCAGCAAAATCTGCAGATGTATTTTGATCTACTGAAAGATGATCAAAGATCTCCTGGTGATCTGCGCAGTCCTCTTTTAATTTTTTGATCTCTGCTTTTGAAAGTATATCACTGTCAACTCCCATAAAGTATCCATTCACAACATCCGCTGTTAACCAATCGATCTGGTGCATTAATTTTTCATCTACTTTGGTAAATGTTTTGCTAACTGCGGTAGCTGTAGCAGCTTTTGCAGGTGACTTCTTAGCAGGTTTTGCTACTTTTTTTGCACTTGCCTTTTTGGGAACGGATTTCTTTACTTGTTTTTTCATGTATATTATTTAGTTCTGCAAAGGTGGTGAAAATTATCCAGCTAATACAGTTTGACCTGAGCTTTTATGATAATGACAGGTCGGGCGTAGAGCAAAACCTAACACTGCATGTCCGAAAAAGGATGCCATTGTATAGAATTTAGTAATTAAAGATCTTCATCAGTTTTTTTGCATTTTCTACACTGCTGGTTACGCAGTATGATGTTTCATTATCCGGGAGGTGAAGCAGCTCTTCTGTTTTTGTGATCATTTCCTGCAAGGTATTTACTTTAAAGAAAGTTGCCGGCATTTGTTCGTGAGGAACTGTTGCACTAACTACATAACAGCCGTAATACAATGCCTCCAGCACTACCATCGGTCCGCCCTCAAAAGAAGAAGGGTGTAGCAGTATTTTTGAGCGCATCATTAATGAAAGGCATTCATTATGTGGCAAACTCCCTTTTAGTTCAATTACATCCTGTAATCCAAGTTTATTGATCTTCTCTTTGATAGAAACGTATTCTGGGCCATCGCCAATCATGCAGGCCTTTACTATTTTACACTTTTCTTTTAAAGCTGCTACACAATCAACGATCCAATCGAAACGTTTAAAATCTGATAAAGAACCAACAGAAATAATGTCGTATTCTTTTTGCTGTGGGGTATGTTTTGGAACACCAGGCTCATGAATCCCACAGCTAATAATGCTATTGGCTTCTATGTTGTGATTTAATTGTAACTGTTCTTTCGAAAAAGGAGACAATGCAGCAATATGAATGTGTGAAAAATTAATACGTGAAATATAGCGATTGTTCTTTTTTACATCCTGTCCCAGCGCCCAGGAAATGTGTGGAATATTATATTTTTTTGAAACTTTAGCGGCTATATAAGTGCTCTCGGTTAACCACAATGAAAGAACCCCGATAACCGAATTGTTTTTACATATATCTGCAAAAACATTCTTTGCTTTTTTCCATACAAATAAGCGATTCCACTTTTTGTTTTTGCCGCCAATGGAAAATACCTTACAACTATTCCATTCGAAGGATTTCGATTCGAACGGGTATTGGAAACTGATGACCTGAACAGTAAGGTTAGGGTAAGCTGCAATAAGTCCTTTTAAAAATAACTGTATGTAAGGCATACAGCGTGTATCCTGTTCTCCATCCGGAAAGCCGGGTGTAAAAATAACAAGACAATCTTTTTTCAATTTACTTCGTTGCTACGAACTCATTTTTGTTAATGATGCCAATAACCTTTCCTTTGAATTTATATCCAACGAAAGGTGTATTTTTTGATTTTGATTGAATATGTTTCTTTTCGAAAGTCCATTCCATCGAAGGATCAAACAAGGTAATGTTGGCCTCCTGTCCTTCTTCTATTTGTGGAACAGAAATTCCTAAGATTTTTCTTGGGTTGTGACACAACTTTTCTACCAATTGATCCTGGCTAAGTTTTGTGTGGCAGGCTGTATTTGCTGCAGCATAGCTCGTTTCGAGGCCAATCATTCCGTTTGATGCAAGGTCAAACTCCAATTCCTTATTTTCTACATCTTCCGGTGTATGATCACTAACTATCACATCGATAGTATTATTTATCAGTCCGCGTTTTAAGGCTTCAAGATCATCTTTTGAACGGAGGGGCGGATTTACTTTTAAGTTCGAATCAAAATCAGCAAGTTTAGTATCATCCAATAAAAGATTGTGCGCAGCAACTGAGGCTGTAACCGCACGTTCATCAGCTTTTGCTTTTTTCAACAGGTCAACACTTCCTTTTGTGGAAACATTGGAAATGTGAAGTTTTCCTTCCGTATAATCCAATACCTGCAGATTGCGTTGAAGCATCAATTCTTCAGCAAGAGCCGGAATTCCTTTTAGTCCGATACGTGTAGAGGTTTCCCCTTCATGCATTTGCCCGCCATGCGAAATACTTTTGTCATCACAAAAGGCTATTACCAATGCATCTACGTTAGATGCGTATTGCAATGCACGCATCAGCATACCGGCATCTTTTACAGGGCGTTTATCGTCGCTGAATGCTATCGCACCCGAAAGTTTCATGTCGTGAAGTTCAGCAAGGTCTTTACCCTCCCGGTTTTGAGAAAGGCTTCCAACCGGGTACACATCCACCACCTGGTCTTTAGTTTTGTTTACAATATATTCAATCTGCGATTTGGTATGAAGTGCCGTTTCGGTATTGGGCATTACACAAACGCCTGTAAAACCGCCATATGCGGCCGCTTTAATCCCGCTCGAAAGATCTTCCTTGTATTCATAACCGGGATCACAAAAGCGCGCCTGCATATCCAGCCAGCCCGGGGAAACACACAGCTCATTGCTTTCAATGGTTTTGTATCCTTTTTCGTTTTTAATATTCGCTTTTATCTCGGTAATGATACCACGCTCAATAAGTATGTCAACTTTTTTTCCATTCATGCCGGAACTGCTGTCAACGATCTTAGCTGATTTTATAAGAATGTTCATTTGAAAAAACGGATTAATAATATTTCGGTTAATAAAAATGTAAGGGTCAGGATTAAAAATAATTTCCAGAGTTTGGTGCCCGAGCTGAGTTCTGCAATAGAGGATGAAATGTTTTTTTCACTTGGTTCAATAAGAGAAAGGTTAGTATCGCCTTTGTTCAGGATCTCCTTCTTCAAATCATCCGGGCTTGTATAAGCAAGTTCAGACTCTTTGCGGCTATAATTGAATGATACACCATTTAAAATATTCGTTCCTTCTTTAATGAAATAATTACCCGCCTCTTTTAATTGGTTTTGCGGATACAGGTTTATCAATCCCATTTGTTTTCTCATTTCAGGAATAAGATCCAGTTTTCCTGATTCGTCAGTGATATGCAAAGCACCTTCTTTGTTTGAAGTTTCGTTTTTCAACGCAATCACTTCATTAGCACTGCTCTTAAAATATAGTGGAACTCCCGGAGTACTATTTATTGCCATACGGATTACAGTGGGGACAAACAAAGCGTGGCGTGCAAAATTGTTTGCTTCGTCATCAAGTGGGGATGTGCACACATAAACTTTGCCAGCCTTATTTTCAAACGAGCTGAGGAAGGATTTGCCGTTCAGTAATCTTATGATCACATCTTCGTTTGGTCTTAAAGCACCTGAAGAATAGTGAAGGTATATCTTTGGAAGATCGATGTCTTCCTGTTTCTTCTCAAACACGCCCTCATATAAACCCTGTGCATAATTGATCTTATCAGCTTTTGTATCTACTGTATCAATAGTCGTAAATTGCCCCGCGCTTAACGCCCCAAACATACTGTTGTAGGAGGCAATATCGCTTTTCATGGCAGGCAAAATAAAAACTGTTCCACCATTGTCAACAAACTTCCGGATCTCAGAAGAAAGTCCGCTGCTGATGGTAGAGATCCCATTCAAAATAATGAAATCTGTGCTGGCAAATTTTGAGAAATCAATATTTTTCTCATTCATTTCCGAATAGCTGAACAGGGAATCATTTTTCATCAATGAATTGAAATAACCCGCTGAACGTGTTTCTGTTCCATTGATAACCAGTGTTGGAATGTTCTTTTTTACCTGGTAGGAAAAGTACATCCTATCGTCAAATGTTACCGGGTGATCTTCAATTTCTACGTAGCATTGTTGCAAGCCTACATCTTTTATCAGGTAAGAGATCACCACATCTGTTTTTGATTCCGGCTCCATTTTAAATGTAGCAGGTGAAACCAGTTTTTTGTTGATGTATAGTTTTACAATGCCGTTCTCAATTGTATTTGCAGAGTTATTGATGATACTCACATGCAGCTTTTGTATCATACCCGATTGTTGCACCGGTGAATCGAACCAGCAGGTGTCAATATATAAGTTTCCTGAATTATTTAATGTAAGCGGAACAAAAGCAGTTGAAATAGCGCTGTCTGTTTTTACAGCAGCAATATCAGCCATATTCTTTTGAAAATCGCTAATGATATAATTACGTTTATCGTTGGCGCCTGAAGAAACCAGCAGATCTTTTTGACGGTTATATATTTCTGAAGTTGATTTAAATGCAGGGGATATTTTACATTCGTCCAGCAATTGTAGAAATTCTTCTTTGGAAACCAGGCGTTGGTGTTTACCTTCAAAATCGTTGGTGAGCAATTGAAACTTATCGGCGTCGCCAAAAGCACCTGCAATTTCCCGGGCTTTATTTTTGGCTACTTCAAACAGCAATCCGTTTTTGCTTACCGATTCCATGCTGAACGAATTGTCGATATATACACTAATGGCCTTTTGTCCTGTTTTGATCCTGCTATCACTTACAGGCAGAATAGGCTGTGCAAATACCATAACCAGGCAGGTAATTGCAAGTAAACGGGAAATGAGAATGAGCAGGTGTTTTAGTTTTGATTTGGACTCGGTTTCCTGTTTTAATTCTTTAAGAAAACGAACATTCGTGAAGTATACTTTTTTAAAACGGCGGAAATTAAAA
The DNA here is from genome assembly GCA_036405375.1 of Bacteroidia bacterium. Lineage (GTDB taxonomy): Bacteria > Bacteroidota > Bacteroidia > B-17B0 > Aurantibacillaceae > JADJDM01. Next base: position 74 of record DASWXS010000481.1, on the reverse strand, counting down.
AGGTGGATAATGATTGGAATTGCCAATGCAAACAAGCCAAACAGAAATGCCGGATATAAGAAAGTCATCGGCTT
>DASWXS010000480.1:0-2343 GCA_036405375.1 Bacteroidia bacterium | reverse complement strand
GATGTTTAGTTTTTTGCTTAATTTTTCTGAATCTGTTGTTTTCAGACCGATGTGATTTGATTTGCTCATTGGTTTGGGTTGTTGGTTTATTCTGGTACAAATTTGCAGCAGGAAAAATTATAAATCAAACTGATATTTTCTATATTTGTATAGACAAAAACTATAATTATGAATTTACAACAGTTAGAGTATATAATTGCCGTTGATCAATACCGTCATTTTGTGACCGCGGCTGAAAAAAGTTTTGTTACCCAGGCCACTTTAAGCATGATGATCAAGAAGCTGGAAGAGGAGCTGGATATTAAAGTCTTTGACCGAAGCAAACAACCTGTTGTTCCAACGGAAATAGGGGAGAAGATCATTCAACAGGCGCGGATCATTATTGCGGAGTCGAAAAAGATAAGAGAAATTGTCAGGAATGAAAGCAAAGAGATTAGTGGAGAACTGCGGATTGGCATTATCCCTACAATGGCGCCGAATCTATTGCCATTGTTCCTGTCCTCATTTCTTAAGAATTATCCGAAAGTTAAATTGAAGATCAGCGAAGTGACTACAGAACAGATTATTCTTCAGCTGCAACAGGGAATACTGGATGCCGGTATTCTGGCAACACCTTTACATAAAACCGATATTCTCGAGGAACCATTGTTCTATGAGCAATTTGTTGTGTATGGTTCCGCAAAAGAGAAGCTGATGCAGAAGAAGTACCTGCTGGCTGAAGATATCGACATCAATCGCCTGTGGTTATTGGAAGAAGGGCATTGTCTCCGTTCACAGATCATTAACCTGTGTGAATTAAAGAAAAGAGAAAAGGAAATTCATCAACTCGATTTTGAATCGGGAAGTATAGAAACACTCAAGCGAATGGTTGATCTGAATGGAGGAATTACAATCATCCCCGAGCTGGCAATCAGCGATCTTTCAGCGAAGGAACAAAGGAACATCCGCTATTTTAAGAATCCTGCCCCTGTTCGGGAAGTAAGCCTTGTAACATACAGGTATTATGCGAAAAGAAGTTTACTGGAGGCACTGAAGAGCGAGATCCTGAAATATATTCCGGAAAATTTAAAGTCAGGTAAAAAGAAAAATATTGTAGAAATAGATAATTGAATATTTAGAACCCCGTTTGCATTAATCCCATCGCTGATTTTAAGCTACATGTTTTTTGATACGTGCTGTAACCCGTTGCTGCAGCTTTTCTGATTTCCTGGTCTGATTGATTGTTTAACCAGCTGTTTATTGCAAAAGATAAGGAATACGCTTCAGGTGAGCATAAGCCTGATGTCCACACCAAAGGATTGGCTCTCGATTTTTTAATTGCGTCCTTAAAATACGATTTGCTTGCACAGGCAAAAATCATGGCATCGCGTTTCGATTTGTTGGCTTGAGAAGGATAGTTCTCCAAAGAAAAATCCATCAGGCCATCATGCCCGATATATGCAATAAGATTAGCTTTCCCGCCGCATAGAATGTATTTAGTATCCGAAATAAGCGCAGAATCTTTGAAACTTCCGGCACAGCTTTCCAAAAAATCAATAGTGGTTTGTTTTATGAATTGCCCGTCGTAAGCGTCTGCAACCATATAACAATCTTTTATTTTGTGTTTAAATACAACCCGTTCCAGGATGTATTCTTTTGGATCTTTTAGTGTTTTTACTAAAGTCCAATCTTTACTGTGTTTAATGAAAAAACTCTTTGCTCCATATCCACAGCCCCAATACAGGTTGTTTTTGGGATCCTGCCCGTTCCCGATCTTTTCAGGAACCGGTACAATTCCCTGGTACTTATTATCACATAAAGCCACAAAAACATGGATAACCTTTGTTTGAGCATTTAGCAATTTACCTGCTAAAACCAAAGCTATGATGATGGAAAACTTGCTCATTACTTGTGGACTTTACCTTCAAATTTAAGCATCTTTTTTTACCTTTGCAGCAAATTTTACGATATGTCAGACAACCGTTACAACCAGCGCGGGGTTTCCGCTTCCAAAGAAGATGTACACAAGGCAATTGCCAAACTGGATAAAGGTTTGTTTCCAAAAGCATTCTGTAAAATTGTTCCTGATCTTTTGTCGGGAGATGAAAACTACTGCGTGGTAATGCATGCTGATGGTGCGGGAACAAAATCTTCCCTGGCTTATATGTATTGGAAAGAAACGGGAGATGTTTCGGTATGGAAAGGAATTGCCCAGGATGCATTGATCATGAATATCGACGATCTATTGTGTGTAGGTGCTACTGACAATATTTTGCTTTCGTCTACTATTGGAAGAAATAAAAATCTAATCCCTGGTGAAGTGCTTTCTACTATTATTAATGGTACGGAAGAATTGCTGGAAGA
>DASWXS010000479.1:0-4171 GCA_036405375.1 Bacteroidia bacterium | reverse complement strand
GATAAAGCTCAGATTCTACAAAGTTAAATGTGAGGTATAAATAAAAATGGGTAGAATACCTGAAACTTATGGATTGATAGATATCTGCAAAAAAACCGGAAAAACCATAACGCAGATACATTGTTTTCCACAAGTATTCGTCATACCCAAAACAAATGTGCCCGAACAAAAAAAGCAGGAAAGCTACAAAAACAATAGCCACCAACAGGTAAATTCTTTCTGTTATTTTTACTGTATTAAGCACGTCGGGCTATTACAAAAATACTTGAATTACTTACTTTGATAAATTTACGATTGATAAAAAACAAGGATCCAAATACAGAAAACAAAAATTCCAGGAAGGAATAATTATACCGATTTAAACGATCTTTAATAAATTCCTTATTCACCAATGAAACTCCATTGGAAACATGAAGTACTTCAAAATTGTTTTCTTTTAAAAACGATGTGATCCGCTTTCGCGTAAAATAATTTATATGCTCTTCCGGTTTAAACTGAAACCAGTTCCTGCCTTTTATTTTGCGCTGCAGGTTATTGTAATCAGGAGTAAGTATTACCACAATTCCCTTTTCATCCAGGAACCGGTGAATGTTTGTGGCAGCAGCTTCCAGGTCGGGAATGTGTTCGAGTACATCGAAAAGAGTAATAAGATCATATTTCCTGCCCGTTTCAACGGTTTCTATTGGTTGATCGAATAACTTAAAACGCTGCCCGGTGGCTTCAAACATCTCCTGGTTCAATTCTATTCCCTCCAGGTTTTCAAACTTTTCCGTCTTCAATACATCCAGGAAACCTCCGTCAGCGCAACCTATATCCAATGCAGAACTTTTATTTTGCAAATACGGCCGGATAAGCGATAAGTAAAACTCAAACGTCGCCATTCGTATTGTGCGGTTTTCTGTATAATCCGGGTAACCTACGCTTCGGGTGCTGCTAAAGTATTTATGTTTATATATGTTATATATATCGCTGGTTGCGGGCAGTGGGAAGGAAAATACGAAACCACAATTTCTGCACTTAATTATATGGTACTTCGCGATATTATATTGAACATCGTTTTCAGTGGAAGCACATAATCTGCAGACTGCATTCATTTATTTGGAATTATAGGTATTCATGGTTCGTTCCAAACCTACAAAAGTAAACGACTTTATGGCTTCCACAGCGAGGTCTATCCGCTCTTTTATAACAGGTCTTTCTTCTTCCGACCATTTGCCCAGTACATAATCAACCTGTTTTCCTCTAGAGAATGCGTTACTTATACCAAAGCGCATACGCGGATAATCGGCTGAGTTCAGCACTTCCTGTATATTTTTCAATCCGTTATGCCCTCCATCACTGCCTTTTGGCCCTATTCTGATCTTTCCCAGGGGTAGTGCCAGTTCATCTACCAGTACCATGAGGTTTTGCTTTTCGATTTTTTCATGCTGAAGCCAATAATTAATTGCCTTACCACTCAGGTTCATATAAGTACTTGGTTTAATAAGGACAATAGACCTGCCTTTTAATTTTAAGTAAGCAACATCGGCCAGGCGATCGGAGCTGAACGATACCTTTTCGAGTTCCGCAAACCGGTTCAGGATATCAAAACCTATATTATGACGTGTTCCTTCATATTCCGGACCAATATTCCCCAATCCGGCGATCAAAAATTTACTCATTTTGCGAATTTACGGTTAATTTTTATCCTTTTTTGCTTTCCCGAATTTTACCACTTATGTGCCAAAAACAACCACTTATAAAGTCACAATTACTACCTGGAATGTGCCTATTGCTACCAGATCGTTAAATTCTTAACTTAGACAGGCATATTTTTTGAATGTATAATTGGTTTATACCAATAAATGAAAGGAGGAAACGCGGGGAAAAAATGGAAAAATCAATGACAAGCGGCAAAATGTTAAAATTATTTGTTTAACAAAAACAAATACTTATGTTTGCCCATCTGAATTAGTAACAATTATTTAATCAAAAATCAATAAAAATGAAAAAATCGCTACTTTTAAGTACGGCGTTATTGGTGGGAGTTGGTGCTTTCGCACAAACTAACCGTATGATGCTAAAAGCAAAATTGTATCCGAAAATTCGCCCGGCAGTTAGTGCTGACGGAACTCAGGGTACATCTACACAAAGAACAAATGGCGTTAATAGCGTTCAGACTTCAACTCTTTTCAGTAATTCAAGAAATGGTTTTGGTACTTTAGTTGAAGAAACTAACCCTCTTCACTATAACGAAGACCTTAATATGGTGGCGTTCACTCAACGTTGTGCAACTCTTGCTTCCTGGCCATTAACTGGTGTAACTCCAAATGCTGCTAATGCTCAGTCGGGTTATATCATGACTCGCTACTCAACTGATAATGGTGCTACATGGAGTGGTGTAAATTACTACCAGGACAATGTGCATTGGGGACGTTACCCATCAGGTGTAATTGCTAATGCTCCAAACAATACAGATCCTGCACAGGCAAATTTCGTAGCAATGGGACCTTCTACAGGTGATGGAACAGGTTGGTTTGCAAACTTCTTTGCTTCTGTACCTGCTAATGCTACTGGTAACGTTACTTCAAATGACCAGCAAGGATTGGAAACCGGTTTACAAAATGCTTCAACTTTCTCTTATTTTGCATCTTATAACAGTATCGCAAACGGAAGAACAGTTTGGACTGCAGCTTACAAAAATGATGGTGGTACTGACCTTACTCAAAACGTAAGAGGTGTTGCCGTAATTAAAGGAACTCCTGGTGCTACTGCTTCTGATCCATATACCTGGACTCAGGATTCAGTAACTTTTGGACCTTTCCATATCATGGCTGACGGAAGACCAGCTGCAACAGCTCCTAAAATTGCTTTTGCTCCGGACGGACAAACTGGTTACGTATTGGTAAATGGTATTCTTGCATCTGCTACAGGCGAAAACGCGAAATGCTTGCAACCAAATCTTTGGAAAACTACTGATGCTGGTGCAACCTGGACACCGGTAAATCTTAGCTACAACTGGAGAGCAAACCATCCTGAAATTTTATGTAACCTGATTCCAACTCTTCACGACGAAGACTGGGGACCTGCAAATGAGGCTTATCCTGCATTTTTTGACGGTCACGGAAGCGGTATCACAGTTGACAACGCTGGTGTATTACACTACGTAACTACTGTTGTTCCTGCATATTCAAGTCACCCTGATTCATCGTTCTTCATCTTCGGGCAGTATGGTTTCTCTTATACTCAGTTCGATGATCTTGACAAACCATGGATCTATGACTTTACTACAAGTGGTAACGGTGTTTGGGATCAAAAAATTATCGGTAAATTATATACCCGTAATATTGAAGATGATGATGACGTTCCGGATCCTGCTGCATGGACTACTGATGGAACAGCTCCAATGGATTACTCAAACCGTATCCGTATTTCAAGAAGCGATGATGGTTCAAAAGTATTATACACATGGACTGATTCGGATTCTGCTTCAGTTGTAAGTGGTACACCGAACACTTACCACCCTAACACTTCCCTAACTTAAGTATCAAAGGATATGATGTTGCTTCAGCAACATTCTCTCCTACAAAAGAAATGGCTGGTGGAGATGCTTTCGAAGGTGGATACTACAACCATTATACTTCTACTATTGCAATGCCAACAGGAAATGGTTACAGAGTTCCTGCTGTATATATCGTATCTCAGGATGGTAACTTAAATGCTACTAATGCAGTTGATTACTACTACGTTAGTGATTTAGAAGTAGATAACTCTGAATATAGTATTACTATTACACCTAATATGCCACTTGTTGATCCTTCTGTTTGTTCAGTTGGATTAAAAGAAAATGCTGGTAATTCAATTGCTGGTATTAGCCAAAACTTCCCTAACCCATTCAATGCAACTTCTGTTGTTAAAGTTAACTTAAACAAAGCAGAACAAATTACATTGAACGTAATGAACAGTGTTGGTCAGGTTGTTGCTACTCAAACTGTAAAAGGTACTGTCGGTTCTAACGAACTTACAATTGATGCTGCAAACTTATCAAACGGTGTATACTTCTACTCTGTTGTTGCTGGTGACTCAAAAGTTACCCGTAAAATGACAATCGTGAAATAAGCATAAGCTATTTTCTAAATACTTTAAACCCTGGCTATTCAGCCAGGGTTTTTTGTTAATAACCGCCTCCTAA
>DASWXS010000478.1:0-3982 GCA_036405375.1 Bacteroidia bacterium | reverse complement strand
TATACGGTTAGCACAGCGGATATATATGGCTGTACCAACTATGCAACCGTAGATGTTATCGTTCTTCCTGTGCCAGCCGGAACTATATCTGTTTCATCTACTCCCGGATGTGCACCTGTATGTGCGGGTATGCTAGTAACTTCTCCGGATAGTTTAAGTATAATCAACTGGGATATGGGCGATGGTGTTATTGAATCCAATGCCAATGATACTATTCAACATTGTTACCTGGCGGATGGATTTTATGATGTTACCTGTATTATAACAAGCACCAACGGATGCCAGGCTTCTATACTTTATAGTAATGCTGCTGCTGTTCATTCCTCATCAAATATAAACGGAACTGTATATGATGAATTTAGCGCGCCAGTTACATCCGGTAATGTATTCCTTTTTGGTTATTCAGCGGTATATGGAGCTTTCGATACCGTTGCGGTTACGAGTTTAGATGCAAGTGGCCAGTATTCGTTTCCAGGGGTTCCGGCTAATTCCTATTTGGTAAAATGTGTTGCAGACCCAATAACTTATCCCCTTTATATTGGCACATATTACGGAAATGTGGCTTATTGGCCTGTTGCTACCTTGATCAATTCTGTTTGCGATTCAACCTATACTGCTGACATCAATCTTTCTCAGGGTGCACTCATGACGGGCACAGGAGTAATTTCGGGATATGTATTAGAAGGAATTGGTTATGGTCAAAGAATTGCAAATGTGAATCACATAGCAGCTCCGGGAGGCCCTCTTAAAGGTGTTTGCGTAAACCTGAAAAAAGTTCCTGGAGGCGGATACCAGGCTCAAACTCAAACAGACAGTTTAGGTTATTATGAATTTGTGAATATTCCCACCGGCGATTATACCGTTGAAGTGGATATTCCAGGGCTTGTTGCTGATTCTACCTATTCTTATTTCCTGACCGTTGATCCGTTTGCATTTATCAGCGGGGCAAACAATAATTCGATCATGAGCAATGCCTATTCAGGTGTAGATTTCGTAGCTGACAGTACAACAATTTTTGCTACGAATACAGCAATCGGCATTAAAGAAAATAAGAATACAGTATCCAATATCAATGTATTCCCTAACCCTGCAAAGAACAAGATCAATATTGTAGCAGGCAAAACAACTGATGAGATGCAGATCCAGCTTTTCGACAATATTGGAACGTTGGTGAAAAAGGAAAATGTAAAAGCCGGAGAAAGTATATTGTCTGTTGAAGGCACATCTCCAGGAATCTACTTACTAAAAGTAATTACAACAAACGGAATTTCCACAAAAGCGGTGATCATTCAGAATTGAGACATGTAGGATATATAATCGTTCTTTCGCTTTTACTTTTTACCTGCAAAAAAGATGCTTCGGTCTGGAATATCCAAAACCTGAATAACAATATTATTTCCTGCTTTGGTCACAGTGGTATGGGAATCTTTTACCGTTATCCTATCAATTCGGAAGAGTCGTACAAACATTGCTTTGAAATAGGGGCCGATGGAACTGATCTTGATGTTCAGCTAAGCAAAGACCTTCAGCTGGTTTTATTTCACGATAAAAAGCTGGAGGACGGCTCGCATTGTGATGGTTATATTTATAGTAAAAACTGGGACGAGATAAAAGATTGCCGTTTAAAAACTCCTCTTTCAGGAAAACAGAACATCATTACACTAACATCTGTGCTCGACAGGTATTTAAACAAGGAAGTGCGTTTTACATTTGATTGTAAATTATATCATGAAGACGATGTTGACTACTCTCAATTTCTTCACATTTATGCAAACGCGCTTCTTGACCTTACTGATAAATATGGAATCACAGGCAATTCTTTTTTCGAAACCAGCGATACCAATTTCACACGCGTTCTGCTCAATAAAAAACCGGGAATAAATATTTTCTTTTATTCACATAATTTCACGCATGCGCTTACCATCGCCAACAAAATGAACCTGGCAGGAATCAGCATGGAAAATGACCAGGTAACAGCAGAGGAAGTAAAACTAGCGCACGAAAACAATAAACAGGTAACCCTCTGGAATGTACGTACCGAAAACGAGAATATTGAAGCCATTGAAAAGTATCCTGATCATATACAAAGCGACAGGTTGAAACACTTGCTCAAGGTTTTTAAAAAATTTAAAAAGTAGTTTCCCGTAATTTAAAGCTCTTTCTTAAGCCTTTCAATACATTGAGCGTATTCGCGTTTTATGTTCTCAATGATCACACTGCAGGGTTCTATAGAGTTGATCAGTTCTGCAGATTTACCCGCGCACCACAACTGGAGGTAATTGTTGGGAAGTATAGATTGTTCGAGTTTTTTCATTCCTCTTACCTGTACCAGCATCTTAAACCATTTTTTTGCTTTCGGGCTCCAAGTCATAAATTTCTCGAACCAGTTTTGCTCATAACCAAGAGCCCTGGCCGAAGGTGTATTGATAATAGTTGCCGGCGTACCCGAAAGTTTGGTGGTCATAACAATATCATCCATTGATGCTTTTACAATAGCATTTTTGTATTCAGAGCTAACCTTTGCTTCCTCACTGGCAATAAAGCGCGTACCCACCGAAACCGCATCAGCACCCAGTATCTGCATCGACAATAAAGCCTCGCCATCAGTAATCCCGCCAGCCGCGACAATAGGTACCCCGGGAAATTTTCTTTTCAAGGCCGGTACTAATACCTGTAAAGGATTGGGCCCTGCATGTCCGCCAGCCCCCTGCCCTACCGCAATAAATCCGTCACAACCATTATCATAGCATTTTTGAGCGTGTTCAATAGTTGTTACATCACAAAATACCTTAGCGCCATATGCGTGAGCCGCTTTTATTACTTTTTCAGGATTTCCGAGCGATGTAATATAAAAGGGAACTTTCTTCTCTATGCATATCTCCAGGTGCTTTTCATAGTATATATTGGTCTTTTGAACGATCAGGTTAACGCCATAGCTTCCGCCCGGGTTATTTAATGCAAATCGGTTTAGTTCATCCAGCAAAGCCGCCAGTTCTTCACTTTTACGATAATTAAGGCTGGGAAAAGTAGACATGATCCCGGCACTGATCCCGGCTTCCATCATTTCCTTATTGCTTACCAGGAACATCGGAGCCATAATCAGCGGGAAATCAATTTTCAAAAGTTCTTTTACTTTTTCCCCAAATCTTAACATGATTTATTTTGATTTTATACAAATATACATTAAATTTATGCATACATAATATATGCGTACATAATATTTACTAAAATTTGATACTATGGAAAAGATGAGATTATTCGACCTGCTGTATCAGCTGAAAAAATTCCCGGAGAAAGCAGACGCCCTCGCCGCTAAAGAAAATGGCACGTGGAGATTGTACAGCACCCAGGAATACATCGATAACGTAAACTATCTTAGTTACGCATTTATCAATATGGGAATTCAACCGGGTGATAAGATAGGTTTGATTTCCAATAATCGTCCCGAATGGAACTTTGTTGATTTTGCTTGTTTGCAAACCGGTGCTATAAACACACCTTTGTATCCTACTATCAGCGAACACGATCTTAAGTTCGTTATCAAAGACGCACAGTTAAAATACATATTCGTTGCAAATGATGCCTTATACGACAAAGTAAAATCTTGCTCGGAAGGAAGTACCATAAAAGAAATTTTCACTTTCAACAAATCAGGAGATAAAACAATTAACCGATTAATCGAATCAGGAAAAAACAATCCTCGGCCCGATCAGTTGGAAGCAAGAAAAAATGCTATAAAAAACGAAGACCTTGCCACACTCATTTATACTTCAGGAACCACAGGAAATCCCAAAGGTGTAATGCTTTCCCACAATAATTTCATCAGCAACGTAGAAGCAACCCAGGATCTTTGTCCATTCGAACCGACATGGCGGGCGCTCAGCTTTCTTCCACTCAACCACGTATACGAACGAATGCTATCATATCTCTATATGAAAAACGGCATTTCGGTCTATTATGCGGAAAGCCTGGATACTATTGG
>DASWXS010000477.1:0-2698 GCA_036405375.1 Bacteroidia bacterium | reverse complement strand
TCTATTGGATCTTTGTACTTTAATGAGTCGGGAATTGTTGTGTTGTAAGGACGAGCTGTTAATTTTTGCGGAATTACTTCAAAGGTATATTCTATATGAAAATTGTAGAAGTTCATATAGTAACTGAACAACGAATCTATTTTATTGATCTCTTTTAAACTTATATTTATATTGAGGTTTTTGCAGGTGGATGTATCTGCATACAATGCCTCAGAGGTATGGGTAAGCACTATATTGGCTTTCTCATTAAACAGTGCTTCTTTGATTTTGGCAGTTTCAAAAATCCAGTTTACCTGGATGATCAAAACAATCAATAATGCAATTGATGAAGTTGCAATGAAAATGTTGGACCGTGTAAATTTCATATTACCGCTACAAAAATAGCTATTTTATAGCGTATGATTCCCCGCGTTAACAAGTCGTTAACAAGGCAAGATACTGAATTTATTTTCTCAGCTGTCCCGGGGAAAAACCGAAGCCTTTTTTGAAAGATTTACTAAATGAGTAAACGTCGGCGAAGCCATTTGTTTCTGCAGCTTCTGTGATTGAGAACCCTTTTATGATCTGCTGTTTTGCTTTTTCCAGGCGTTGTTTTATCTGGTACTGATGAGGTGTGATCCCGTACACTTGTTTGAAGATCCTGAAGAAATGAAATTCGGATAAAGCAACCGACGAAGCAATGGCTCCTATTTCCATTGGTTTTTGTAATGTGTCATCAATGATCGCCCGGGCTTCATTTACTCTTCTGAATAATTCCTCTCTTGTTGCCTTTTTGTTGGCTTTAATTTGTAAAACCTGTTTCCGTATAAAGGATTGAGCAAGCAGGAGATTTTTTGCTACATCATAATACAACTTTTCTTTTTCAATCATCAGCTTCCCGGTATTTTGATCGATGTAGTTCTTTAATAAAGAAAGATATTGACTGAAGTGATCATCCGGCTGGTAAATAGTTTCGGGAAAATCAAAATCGATTAGGTTTGATTGTTCCTCCTCTAAAAGCAATTTTTCAGGAGAACTGTAATTATTGAATACATCTGCCAGCACTTTTTTCTCGAGGTTGATACAGATCCCTGTTGTTGGTTCCTGATCATCGAGGATCATTTCAAATTTCCGGTTGGGGTTAACCAGGAAGAAGCAATCGTTTTTTACGCTATATGTTTTATGATCGATTGAATAATTTTCGCGTCCTTTAATTACGTATTTAATACCTATAACTTGAGCGGGTGTTTCGCTGCTCCTGGCAAAATCACTGAGCCTGGAAAAAGCCGCTTTGTTTTCATTCCACACATTGCCAATAACAATACCCCTGTATTCTTTGTTATAGATCATGCCTTAAAAATAAGGATTCGCTTAGTTGATAATAATTGTTTTTGACGAACGGCATATTTCAATGGCAAACCAGCATTCCAACGGGAAATTGTGCAGGTAAAAACATGGAATAAGCAGGATTTGACAAATAGGAAAATACAGGTTTTCTTAATTTTGGCCCCAAACTGAATGTATTATGAAAAGAATGATCAACTACGTGATAGGTTTCTGTATCTTGCTTTCCACAAAGCAGGTGTTTTCGCAAAATGGAATCAATCCGGCAACAGCTGCAGCTCTTCAGAATTCTATTAATACTATACGTGCCAATTTGCAGGTTAAAGGAATTTCGGCAGCGGCATATATACCCGGGCAGGGAATATGGAAAGGTGTTACTGGTGTTTCTTATGATACTGTTTTGATAGATACCACTATGTTATTTAGTATTGGAAGCATTACGAAAACTTTTGTTGCTGCTGAAATATTCAAACTTATTGAAGGCGGAGCCCTTTCACTTAATGATTCATTACATTCGTTGTTATTGCCTCTTCCTAATGTTGATCCGGATATTACGGTTAAGCAGCTTTTGGGCCATAAATCAGGGCTTGCAGATTACCTTAACGCTAATTGGGAAAACGGAATGTTCTCCGACTTGGACCAAATATGGTATCAGCCTGATCCCATCACTTCATTCCTGCCTGCGCCACTAGCAGCTCCGGGGGGTACATGGAGGTATATCAATACCAATTATGCTTTGCTGGGTATGATTGTAGAAGCAAAGACAGGTGATTCATTGCACCATGTTTTGAGAAATAATTTCCTTACTCCACTGGGTATGAATAACACTTACATGGAAGTGTTTGAAACTTATCCTAATCCCATTCCCCATAATTGGGCCGGTCCAATTGCAAATCCTTCAGCCGCAAGCGATGAATCGGGAACTCCACACGGTGCTTTGTGGAGCTCGGTTTCTGCTGCGGGCGGAATTTTTTCTGATCCAACAGATATTGCGAAATGGGGATATAACCTGTATTCAGGAAATGTGATCAACCAGTCTTCACTTACGCAAATGTTAACATTCACTAACGTAAGCGGTGGATATTTTAACGGGTACGGATTGGGTTCTATGCGGTTTCCTGGAAATGGAAGAACTTATTGGGGCCATGCGGGTAATTATTTCGGCTATGCGGCATGTATGTTATATTATCCACAGGACAGTATTTGTGTGGTATTGCTGATAAACCAGGATTGTTATGCGGCCAATGGTGCAAAGCCTTTCATACATGCTGCTATCACTAACGCGGCATTTGGTTTAGAGGGGGCGCTATCGCAGGGAAATATATTAGTTTATCCCAATCCATCTGATGCCCAATTTTCAATTTCTGTTGCAGAA